>NZ_RZQA01000321.1:0-6454 GCF_004022915.1 Mesorhizobium sp. M7A.F.Ca.US.006.04.2.1 | reverse complement strand
CCGCATTGTCGCCGAGAAACGGCATCGAGCCGTGCGCGATCTCCCCCTTGGTCTCGATCTCCGCCCACCAGACGCCACGATGGCCGAGGCAGATGCGGTCCTTGTTCAGCGGCTCGGGAATGATGACATGGTCGACCCTGGGTTTTGAGAAATAGCCGAGCCTGGCCAGATGCGCGACGCCGCCGAAGCCGCCGGATTCCTCGTCGACGGTGCCGGATATTTCGATGGCGCCGGGAAAATCAGGGAAGACTTCCAGGAAGGCCTCGGCTGCGATGATAGAGGCGGCAAGACCGCCCTTCATGTCGCAGGCGCCGCGGCCATAGACCCTGCCGTCCTTGACGATGCCGGCGAAGGGATCGACGGTCCAGCCATCGCCGGCTTCGACCACGTCGACATGCGAGTTGAAGTGGACGCAGGCGCCTGATGATCTCCCGTCGAAACGGGCAACGACATTGACGCGCGGGTAGCGGTCGGTGTCGCCGGGCGTGCCTTCGGCGCGGATGAACTCGGTCTCGAAACCGCTCTTCTTCAGCCGCGCGCCGAGATATTCGGCGCATGGCCGGTAGGCCTCGCCGGGTGGATTGATGGTCGGAAAACGGATCAGCTCGGCGGTCAGCGCGACGACGTCGTCGCGCCTGTCATCGATTGCCTGGAGGAGTCGCTGGTTCATGCGCAGAGTTGAGCAGCGATCCCAGCGATTTTGCAAGCCCGCCGGCGATCAAGCCGGTGCGGCGTGTCGTTGCGGCAACTATTGCGGGAAATCGTTCAAATTCGCTGCTTTGGATTGGCGAATTGGTCAAGGTGTGTGTGTTAGCCCGTGCATCTGCCATTAAAAAGATGAAAAACAATCAGGCAGGCAGGTTAGGGGCAATCAAAGGGGTTTGATCGCATGAAAAAGACAGTTCTCATGGCAACCATGTTTGTTGCAATGCTGTTCGGTGCTTCGGGGCAGGGCTGGGCAGCCAGCCTCGTTGCAAATATAGACGTGTCGTCGCAGACGATGACCGTCAGATATGGCGCGTCGGTTTACCGGTGGAGTGTCTCCACCGCCCGCACCGGCTACTTCACGCCGCGCGGCACCTATCGGCCGCAGCGCACGGCCAGGATGTGGTATTCGCGCAAATACCATATGTCGCCGATGCCCTATTCGGTGTTCTTCCATGGCGGCTATGCCATCCATGGAACCGGCGCCGTCAGGCAGCTCGGCCGCCCGGCGTCGCATGGCTGCGTGAGGCTGCACACGGCCAATGCCGCCACGTTCTATTCGATGGTGCGGGAAGTGGGTTTCGGCAACACGCGCATTGTCGTCACCAACTAAGGCGGTTCAGGTTCGCTGTTGTCTGCTGGCGCTGGGCTAACCCCACGCCAGCAGCTCTGCCTAAGCGTTTGGGACCGCCTTTGCCTGCGGTCGCTTTCGACGCCCGCCGCTGATCTCCCACCTTTTGTGGAACCACATCCACTGGCCGGGATCTTCTCGCACCCAGCGCTCGACGACGTCGTTGAGACGCTGGGTGGTGGCACGGACATCGACGCTGCCGTCAGCGGTGCGCGGCAAGGTTAACTTGTTCTCGATTTCGAGCCGGAAGCGGTTGCCTGGCAGCCTGACGCAGCGCGCCGGATAGACGTCGCAATCGTAGTGGCGGGCAAGGGTGGCCAGCACGCGATTGCTCTGGCAGGGACGGCCGAAGAATGTCGTCTCCAGTCCATTGGAGAATTTCTGGTCGACAAGGATGCCGATGTTGCCGCCGTTCTCCAGAACCCCGGCCAGGGCGAATGACGCGCCCGCCATGGATGGCAGCAACGAGCCCATGGTCGAGCGGCGCGTCGAGAGGATGTAGTCGGCGAGATAGGGATTGTTAGGCGGGCGAAACAGCGCAGTGATGTTCATGCCGAAAGTCGCGGCCGCCACCGGCAGCAATTCGAAATTACCGAGATGACCGGTGAAGACGATGTGCGGCTTCTCTTCGCTGGCTATTTCGACGAAGTGGTCAGCTCCCTTGACCTCGACGCGGCCGGGCTCGCTGGCCGCGGGGTCGTAGTCGAAGAGGGCGTCGAGAAAGATGTATTCCGCGGCCAAGCGAGCCATGTTGCCCCACATGTCGGAGGCGATCGCCTGGATCTCGGCTTCGCTCTTTTCCGGATAGGCCTTGCGCAGATTGTCGACGGCGACCTGATGGCGTCCAACCCGGGGGCCGACCAGGCGAGCGACGCGGTCGGCGAAATTCAGCGCACTGTCGGCCGGCAGCAGGCGCAGGACCCAGATGATCATCATCGCTGCCCGCGCCACCAGCCAGTAATTGAGCTGGCGCAGTTGCCTGCCGTAACGAAATTTGAGGTCCCGGCGGAACTTCTTGAATACAGAGGTCAAGGCTCTAGCCGACGCGCAGGATGATCTTGCCGAAAACGTCGCGGCCTTCCATGCGCTTCAGCGCGGCGTCGATACCGTCGAAGCCGACTTCGGTGTCGATGACGGGTGCGACTTGTCCCGCCGCCATTTTCTGCATGGCGTTGGCCATGTTTTCCATGCGGCAGCCAAAGGAGCCAAGCAGTTTCAATTGCTGCTGGAACAGCTGCATCAAATTGATCTGCGTCGACACGCCGGAGGTCGAACCGCAGGTCACCAGGCGGCCGCCACGCTTCAGGCACAGCATCGAGGCGGCGAATGTGTCGGCGCCGACATGTTCAAAGACGACGTCGACGCCCTTCTTCTTGGTCAGCTTGCGCACGACGCCCTCGAAACGGTCGTCGCGGTAGTTGATGACATGGTCGGCGCCGAGCGCCTTGGCCTTGTCGATCTTGTCGTTGGAACCGACCGTAGTGATGATCGTGCAGCCCATCCGCTTGGCCAGCTGGATGGCCGCCGAGCCGATGCCGGATCCGCCGGCATGGATAAGGATGGTTTCGCCGGGTTGAAGCCTGGCGTTGTCGAACAGCATGTGCTCGACGGTGCCGAAGGTGACGGGCGCCACCGCCGCGCCGATGTCGGTCACGCCGGGCGGGGCAGGGACCAGCAGGCGGGCCGGCAGGTTGATCTTCTCCTGCGCGAAGCCGTCGAGATGGAAGCCGTGAACGCCCGAAACATGTTCGCAGAGGTTGTCGCGGCCTTCGCGGCAGGCTCGGCAGAGGCCGCAGGTGCGCGCGCCATAGATCGACACCAATTGTCCGGGCAGCAGGCTGGAAACGCCGGGGCCAACCGCCTCGACCTCGCCGGATGCCTCCGCGCCGACGACCAGCGGCAGCTTGCGCTTGGCGAAGGCCATGCCGCGCCAGCCCCAGACGTCGATATGGTTCAGCGCTACTGCCTTGATGCGCAGCGTGACTTCGCCGAGTGCCGGCGGTGGAGGAGGCGGCAGGTCCACCGTCTCAAGACGGCGGTCCTCTATAAGTTGCAATGCGCGCATGGGGCCTGTCGGTTCAGTCTGGCTGAAAAAGGTCGCTTAGACCGGTTCCCGCGCCATGACAAGGCAAGTGTTCTGGCCGCCGAAGCCGAAGGAGCTCGACAGAACGGTGCGGACTTCGGCGTTGCGCTTCTTGTTCGGCACCACGTCGAGCACGATCGCGGGGTCGGGATTGTCATAGTTGATGGTCGGCGGAATGACGCTTTCGCGCATCGTCATCAGCGAGAAAGCCGCCTCGACAGCGCCCGCCGCCGACAGCGTGTGACCGATCATCGATTTGTTCGACGAGACCGGCATAGAGCCGATCCGCTCGCCGAACACCGTCGACAGCGCCAGATGCTCCATCTTGTCGTTTTCGGGCGTCGAGGTGCCGTGGGCATTGACGTAGTCGATCTCGTCTTCACCCAGTCCGGCATCGACGAGAGCGGCGCGGACCGCGGCGATGGCCGGTGAAGCGTCCGGTTTGGAGCGGGTGCGGTGGAAGTCGTCGGCCTTCTCGCCGCAGCCGCCCAGGACGCCGAGAATAGTCGCGCCGCGAGCCAATGCCGTCTCAAGCGATTCCAACACCAGCGCCCCCGATCCCTCGGCCAACACGAAGCCGTCGCGATCCCTGGAGAAGGGTTTCGACGCCTTTTCGGGGATGTCGTTGTGCGTGGAGAGCGCCGAAAGCAATGAGAAACGGATCAATGCCTCGGCGGTCGCGGAACCGTCCGCGCCGATCGACAGCGCACGGTCGCATTCGCCGCGTCGGATCGCCTCGACACCGAGCTGAATCGCGGTGGCGCCTGAAGCGCAAGCCGTCGACAGCGTGATCGGCAGACCACGCGTGCCAAGGCGATCGGCAAGGCGGCCGGCGATCGAACCGAACTGGGCGGTCTCGAAAATATCCAGCTCTTTCAAGCTACGCGCGACCCGAAGCAGTCTTTCGGCGGCGGTGTCATCCTTGTCCTTGTCAGAATTGTAGAGCGAGAAGCGCTCGGCCCAGTCGAGTTCGACTGGCGGCGATGCGAGGAAGAGCGGTCCGCCGAAATCGCTGGAATCAAGACCGGCTTCGCTCACCGCTTCTAAGCCCGCCAGCTCGGCTAGCTCATAGGTGAGTGGGCTGGCGCCTTTCGAACTCGACGGCAGGAAATCGACCATGCCGGAGATGCGGGTGTTCAATTGATCGATGGGAAAGCGGGTGATCGGGTGAATGCCCGACTTGCCGGAGGTCAGTGCCGCCCAATTGTCTGATTTGCCGACGCCAAGCGAGGTCACCACGCCGATGCCGGTGACGGCGACGATCGGCCTGCCCATGTGATCTCTGAGATTGGCCATCCGGGAGCCCTCTTATCGTTGCAGCATGGATCGTGGAGCCGCGTTACGCGGCATTGACCAGCGCCATGCCCTCGAATTGGTGATAGCCGATCGCCGTTGCAAGGACGGATTGGGGAACGCCTTCGAACGGCGTCTCGGCTGCGGCATCAAAAACAGGATAGGCGGCCTTGCGGTCGACAGCGAGTGCCGCCAGTGCCACAGCGAAAGGAAACTGTGCTTCCTTCATGTGCCCGGTCAGCGTCGAGAAGCCACGCGCGGCGATCGCCGGATTGGCATCGAGCGCTGCCTTCTCGGCTGTTGTCGCCGCATGCGCCCCCGATGCGCCCGACAGGGTCAGCAATTTGCCGTTCGGCAATGCAGCCTGCTTGAGCAGTGCGGCGATCTCGGCGTCGAGTTCTCCCCGTGGCCGCCGGGCGCGGCCGGAGACGACCGGTCCAAGTTCTGCATAGATCTTGCGGCCGCGGCTCATCGCGTGTTCGCGCTGCTCCAGCACCAGGAAGGCGCCGCCGGAGCCGGTCACGACGCCACCGCCCTCAGTGCCCTGTCTTTGCCAAACCGGCTTCCATGGGCCGCGATGCAGATAGCCGGCGAGTTCATAGCCGAGCAGCATATCGGAATGTTCGGTCTGGAAGGCACCGCCGACCAGGATATGCGTCGACTGACCCGAGCGGATGCGTGCGGCGGCCGTTTCAACCGCGGCGACACCGGCACCTTCCTCGCCCATGAAGGTTCTGGACGAACCGGTGACCTTGTGGACGATGGAGATGTTGCCGGCGAGCAGGTTGGACAATTGGGCCAGAAACAGTGTCGGGCGCAATTCGGTGGTCAATTTCTCGTTGAGCAGTACATCGCGGTCATTGCGGCTTTCCGAAGCGGCGAGAATGGCGGCATCGACCGCCTCGTCGCGCTCGCCGCCGCCCGCCGCCACAACCATGTCCATGGTCGCGCAGAGTTCGTCATTGCCCTTGATGCCGGCGTCGTCCAGTGCAAGGCCGGCAGCATAGGTGCCGAGCCTCTGCCAGGTTTCCATCTGGCGCTGATCGCCACGCTTGGCGATCTGCAGGTTCCAGTCGATCTCAGGCAGCGGATGGACAGTATAGGGTGCAAAGCGCGTCGCTTCGAGCACCGGCTGCGGGCCCGGTTGCGCGAGCTTCTGCCAGTGGGCGTCAGGACCTTCCCCCAGCGAGGAGACAAGGCCGATACCTGATATGACGACGTCGCGGGGGCTGCTCATGTGCGGCTTTGTGGGTCAGGCGGCAGAGCGCGTCAAGATCGTGCGCTCAACTGACGTCAGGCAGTCTTGGCGGCGACCAGCGCGTCGATCTTGGCGCACAGGTTCTTCATGACGAAGTAATCGTCGGTCGAAGCCTTGCCGTCATTGACCTCCTGGGTCCACTTTTCCAGCGGCACCTTGATGCCGAATTCCTTGTCGATGGCAAAGACGATGTCGAGGAAATCGAGGCTGTCTATGCCGAGATCGTCAATCGTATGGCTCTCGGGCGTGATGGTGTCGATATCGATCTCGCTGGTGTCGGCAATGATCTTGGCGACTTTGTCGAACGTGGTGGACAAGGGCTTTTCCTTCGGTTGCGGGCGGAATCTGTCCGCATCTTGTTTGGGCGCTGTCTAATCGGTTTTTTCCGGCAGGAAAAGGCCTGATACGCCGGGCGCAGATGGGTAGGGTTCCTTCGAAACGCAAGAAGGGCCGCCGGTTTACCCGGCGGCCCTTCTGTTGACGC
>NZ_RZQA01000320.1:0-6454 GCF_004022915.1 Mesorhizobium sp. M7A.F.Ca.US.006.04.2.1 | reverse complement strand
CGTTGAAGCTGCCTTGCAACTGGCTGTCCAGTTTCTCGAACCGGCTCTGAAAACCGTTGTTGACTGTGTCGAGCCGGGCCGCGATCCGCTGCTCGAACGCGCCGAGCTGCTCCAGCCGCGCCTCGACGAAACGCAGGTCGCTCATGCCCCGATAGAGATAGACCGCGGCCGCCATGTTGACCGTGGTGATCAAAAGCGCGCCACCGGCGACGATGACGGCGATCGTCTTTGCCTTGCTGGGTTTCCCGGTGGCAGCCGGTTCGCGCTGTTCCTGGTTTCCGATATCGATCGCCGGCATGTCCGGTTCGCTGATCATCGTCATTGGACCACCACCTTTGCGCCGACCGCGACGCGTTTGAAAAGATCGATCACATCCGTGTTGGTGAGGCGAAAACAGCCCGATGTCCCGTCGAAGCCGACACCCGACGGGTCGTTGGTGCCGTGTATGCGGTAGAGCGTGTCGCGCCCGTCCCGCGACAGGTAGAGCGCCCTTGCGCCGAGCGGGTTGTAGGGGCCGGCGGGCACCATTTTCGGCAGCTCCGGCTGGCGGGCCCGCATTTCCTGCGGCGGGCGCCACTCCGGCCATTCGGTCTTCGCCCCGACCTTGACGATGCCGGTCCAGCCGAACCCGTCGCGCCCGACGCTGATCTGGTAGCGCAGCGCCTGGCCCTGGCGGGTCACCAGGTAAAGCGCCTTCTCGTCCTTGCGGATGATGATCGTTCCCGGCTGCTCGGCGGTTCTAAAGGCGACGGCCTTGCGCAGGCTGGGCCCCATCGCCGGCAGCGGCGGCCGCTCCGAAAGTGCTGATCGCGCCTCGGCGAAGCCGTGGACGGACAGCGCCAGCGCCACGCCGAGCACGCAGGCGCCGGCGAGCTTTGGGGCGATCCGATATCTATCGGGCAGCGTCATCGAGCCGCTCTTTGAACATCCGCTTCAGATCCTTGTTGAAGCGCGCCCGCCCATCCACTTCGGAAGGCGGGATGGCCCTGTTCAGCGCATCGGTCAGAAGCGCATTGTCCAGCGCCACCGACTTGATGTGCGGCGCCTTGAAGATCTTTTCGAGCTCGCTGCGCGAAAAATGGTTCCCGAACCATTTGCGCTTGTGCTTGTTGGCGACCAGCGTGATGCTGACCGCATTGCCGCGCAGCTCGCGGATCTTCTTGTAGAGCCGCTTGCCCTGCCGCAGCGAAGCGACATTGAGTTCGAACACGATGAAGATCTCGTCGCTCGTCGACAGCACGGAATTGTGCCAGGGCGTTTCCAGATTGGGCAGGTCGATGACGATGTCGTCGAAGCGGTAGGCGACGAGGTCGAGCAGCCGGAAGACGAAATCGCTGCCATGCGGCTCGAACGGCAGTTGCGGCCGCTCGAATGCGTAGAGGGTGAGGCCGGACGGGCGCGACAGCTTGATGACGTCCATCAGCTCGACATCGAGCCGCTCCGGCTGGCCGATGATGCCGGCAAGGTCGAACTGGTTGAACAGATTGAGATAGGCGCCGCAATTGGCGCTCTGGAAATCCAGGTCGACGAGACAGGTGGACGCGGCGCGCTCAGCCGATTTCGACGCCAGGAATTCGGCAGCCGACAGCGCCAGCGTCGTGGCGCCGGCGCCGCCGCTGGCGCTGATGAAGGTGATGATCCGGCTCTTGGTTCCCTGGTTGCCGGTGTCGTGGAAGGTCACCGCGTTGAGCAGTTCCTTGCCGTCGAGCGGCTTGTGCAGCCAGTCCGAGGCGTTCATGCGCACCAAAACGCGCGTCTGCTCCGAGCTCAGCTCGTCGGAAACCGCGATCAGCGGCACGCTGGCCCACAGCGCGCGCGCCTCGACGATGCCGGGCCTGCCGAGCAGCTCGCCATTGCCGAGATCGAGGATGACGATGCCCGGGCGTGTGTCCGCCGGCGGTCCTTTCAGAAAATCGCTCGTCTCGGAAACCCTGACGTCATAGATCGCCAGCGCATCGAGCCGCGTCGCCACATCGCGCTTGAAATTCGGATCCGACGAAAACAGCGCCACCTGCTTGCGCTTGGTCGGCGTGACCTTGGTGTTGATGGCGTTCATGGCCAGGTACTCTTCAAATCTTCGCCCGTGACTGTGCTCAGCATGGAGGGCATGGTGATGTTTCCGAATCCGAGCAGTCCGCCCAGGAAGAAGAATTGGAAGGGATGGTTGGTGATGCTGACGGTGATGGTAGGCACCGCCCCGCTGGGTCGCGTCCAGTAGCCGAGGCCGGACGCCTGGTATTGAATCCTGACTTCGGACTTGGCCAGCATCGGCAGGAATGTCTGCATTCCGGCCCGGCTGCTGTTGCCGCTAAAAATGAAATTAAAGGCATCTTGGCTTACATTGAGGTTCTGGCATGTAGCGCCTGTGCCGCAAACGCAAGAGACACTTCCAGCGGTGTTGGCGGTGCAGATATAGTTGTAAGTGTTTGCCGGTACCGCAGTGCCAACTTTAGTTAGGTCAGTCTGCGTTATCGTCTCGGCCAGGAGCCCGCTGGCGACAGGTGTTGAGATCTGCGCCAGCCTTGCGCCGGCTTGCACCGCTTTATTCCCGGCATTCCATTGGTAAAAGGCGTAGCCGAAATCGACGAAGCCAAGCAGAAGCGTCAACAGCAGCGGCATCACTATGGCCATTTCGACCATTGTCGTTCCGGACTGGCTAGCCCAAAACTTGGTGCGTTCCATCACCATCCAATGACCCGTTCCTGATGGGATACACTGAGGGTCAGGGCTCCAAAGCCAAGATACGACCAGAATCCAACGTCCGGATAAGAATAGGACGTGCTGACGTCCACGACATCGACTTTGGTCGTGCTGCTGAGATAAAGCTGCGTGCCCGTGGCGGCATCAACCGCGTCCAGCGAGACCGCCTTGGTGATGTCAACTGTCGCTGGAAGCCATCCGGTCACCCGGGCGTTGCCGCTATCGACCGTCCCATAGGCAGCAAGGTTTTGAGCCCGCGCCTTGCAAGTCGCCCAGTCGCTGCTGCATCGTGCCATGTAGCGCCCCGCATCCTCAACGCCGGCTTCGAGAAGCAGCCGGGTGTTCAGGATATTGGAGAACTCGAACACACCGGCCGATAACAGCAAGACGAGTGGTATGGTGATCGCGGCTTCCACCAAAGCGGCGCCACTTTCGTCGACTTGGAACCGTCCAATGATTTTGCCGAACCTGGTCATGTCAACGCTACCGATACAACTGGGCTTCGTTGCGAAATGCTTTGTCGACCAGGGTGTTGTTCGCGAACCCGCCATCAACGTCGACGATCTCCAGGCTGATAGGCTTCTCGGCGCCGGTGCCGTCTGGGTCGTCACTCGGGTTGGATTTCGCAATTGGCGCGACCAAGAAAACACTGGCATATCCGTCCGGCTTCAGCTGCGTATGCCCGTTGATCTTGGCCTGGTTGGCGATGCAGTCGACGATCGCCATGTTGAGCAGCCGCCGATCGGGATCCGCAGTCGGGGTCGCGCCATTGAAGCAGGCAGGCGTTCCTCTCTCGTTTGATGGACCCTTTGATTTGTCTGCAACAAGACCAGTGGTCGCGATTTCATATTTGTAGACATCGTATCGAGACGCCGGTGCCGTCTTCGATACCGGGTTGGTAGAACTGGGGATGTTAGGGACGCTGGCTTTGTGATTGCTACTCCAATAATTGCCGTAGAATGTCGTGGCGTTGGTGATCTTCTGCGAATATGCGTTGTTGCCAGCGTCCCATACGCCGGGCGGGAGCGGCAGTGCCGATGCCGGGGGGCCGTCGGTTGCAGGATCGTATTTGTTGCACGTATTGCTTTGCTGTCCCTTGCGAACATTGCTTGCCGGTCGATACGCCCAGTCCTTGTTATATTTATTGAGAGACCCGCTGTAGAGATCAAAGCGGACGTTAAGGCCTGCGCTTACTTGGCCCAAGGTCACACCGGTTTTTGTGGTGATTGCATTCCGGTTGTAGCAAGTGCCGGCTGTTCCCATTGCTATGGCATCGCGCAGCGAAGTGAGGCTGTTGTCGAGCAGGCCGAAGTTACCGGGACCAGGATTGCTGTCGACCTTAAGGATACGGAACTCGCGACTGTAGGTATCGCCCGACGCGAATGCCTGCTGGATGGTCTTGCTGGTCAGCGGGTCGGTCGTCTCGAACGGATTGCACATGAAGATTGGCACCGTTTCGCAGATCGACTGGACAAATCCGGCCACAGCCTGAGGTCTGATATCGAAGGTGTTATTGCCGCCAAGAAAGCTTGCTGGAAAGATCGCCTCAAAGGCCCCGGCACCATCTGCCGCCGCGACGGACGGATTCACGGTCACCAAGGAGAACGACACGGCTTTGGGATCGGTGCTTGACCAGTCATGGCCATTAGCGTCGACACCAGCGGCATTCAACCCGATGCTGTCGTCGGCAGGTATCCCGGTTAAATATTTAATGGTCACATCAGCCAAAGCGAGCGTATGATTGCCAGATGTTGAAAACTTTGTTTTGTTGGTGAGAAGTGTCGTCTTTGCCAGTTCGGCTCGGGTGATCGAATCCGATCTGCCATCAAGTTCCGCGGCTGTCGCAAGCGCAAGCGCATCGATACCTTTCTGCAGATCGTTATGCAGTCCGTTGGCCCTGCTCATATCGATAGCCAGCAGAGCAAAGCCGATAAGCACGGGCAGCGTGATCGCCACGAGGATCATCGCGACGCCGCGTTGATCGTTCCAGAAGGCACGAATGGTCCCCAACATGACCTTACTCTCTGCTTTCTTGCGCCAGAGCCCCTCGCATGCCCGGCGCCCTCCGCATCCTTCCGTTCAGTTCACTGCGTCGTCACGCCCGACCCGCCCACATTGACCGTGATCGCCGGCGGCGGTGGCGGTGGCGGTGGATATTTGTAGCCCTGGGCAACGGCGGCGGCGCGCGCGCCGTCGCCTTCGATCTTCGTATTCCTTGAGTTCGGATTGAGTGGGTCGATCGTCTGCAGCAGCGAATTGTATTTCTGCGTGTCGCCGGCGGCCAGGGTCACCGAATCGTAGTGGTTCAGATAGTCCGCGGCGCAGCCCGACAGCGCGCTGGCGCACAGGATAAGGATCAAGGCGCTATTTCTTGACATAGAGCATCTTGTCCTTCGATTTGAAGTCGAGCATGTGGCCATAGGGGCCGGTGACACCTTCGCCCAGTTCATATTTGCGCACCATGTCCTTGGTCACTTCGAGCTGGCCGAGCACGAAGAATTCCGGATCGTTGGCGGGCCGCGTCTTGTCGAACGGCGTCGCCAGCTGTTCGCCGGGCTTCACCGGCCGCACGATGTGTGGCGTGACAATGACCACCAGCTCGGTTTCTTCCTTCTGGCTGCTCGAATTGCGAAACAGCGTCCCGATGACAGGCACTTGGCCAAGCCATGGCACCTGGTTCTGCTGCTTGGTGGTTTTGCTTGACAGCAGCCCGCCGACGGCGAAGCTCTGGCCGTCGCGCAGTTCGACCACGGTTGTCAGCTTGCGATTGGTGAAGATCGGGTCGCCGGCGGTGGTGAAGCCGGTCAGGTCGCTGACCTCTGGCGCCAGCCTGATGTGGATCTTGCCTTCGTCAAGTACAACCGGCGTGAACACGAGATTGACGCCGAACTGCTTGTAATCGATCTGGATCAGTCCATCCTTGTCGACGCTACGGATGGGGACTTCGCCTCCGGCGTTGAAACTGGCCGGCTCGCCCGATAGCGTGGTGAGGTTCGGCTCGGCCAGCGTGCGAACCACGCCCTTGGCCTCAAGCGCCTCGATGATCAGGTCGACCTTGATGTTGCTGTCTATCACGCGGGTGATCAGCGCCGCGAAGGGATTGGTGTTCGACAGTAGGCCGCTGACCAGGTCGCCCGCGCCAAGCTCTGCTCCGTCCTTGTCGACTGTGGCAATGCCGGTTCCAACTCGGCTCGTCCCACTCCCGTTCGTGCTCTTGATTGAAACGCCGAGATCGCGGCCTGTATTGCGTTTGGCTTCCAGCACGCGCACTTCCAGATTGACCTGCTGGCTGTCGTCTACGATGACCGAGTTGATGACAGCGTCCGGACCATATTGCTGCGCAACCTCCAGGATCGACGCCAGCGTGGCGCCGTCCTTGACATGGCCGCCAAGCCTGACCTTGCCATTGACCGAGCCCACTTCGATGCGCGACTTTGGCGCGACCTGGCGGATCGCCTGCGCCATGTCGCTGACATCGACGCCGACCTCGATCTGGAGGGCGCCGAGCGAGCGCTTATCGGTGGAGAACAGATTAACCGTGGTGGTGCCGGCGCCCTTACCGATGACGTAGAGCGTGCGGTCGGTCATTGGCTGGGCATCGGCGATCTTCTCGTCGCCAACGACGATGTCGCCCAGATTGGCACTCACCTGGATCGTCACCGATTGCGACATCGGCAGGAAAATCCGATGAACGCTGGGGGTCGACACATCGATGAAGCGGTCGGCCGCATTGGCCGCCAGGCCCGACAGCAAC
>NZ_RZQA01000031.1:0-16162 GCF_004022915.1 Mesorhizobium sp. M7A.F.Ca.US.006.04.2.1 | reverse complement strand
GGCCGCACTCATGACCGGCTGGGCTCGGTTAATCCTGCATGCCGCGCCCATGAGGTTACTTGTCCGGAGTGCGTCGAGCACAACGAGGAGATGTAGTTCACGATCTTTGAAAAGCGTGGTCAACCATCCAAAGTGTGGATGCCTTTCATCGAAACAAACGATTTCATCAATGTTCTGGAATCCTGCATGGGCAGAAGCACCTGATGGACACCGATGCCCCCACTGCCTCATGGCGTGGCGAGCGTCTTAAGAAACCGCCCGAAAGGAGATTTTTCATGCGCTCTACCGGGCAGTGGAGTGCTGGGAAAGGGAGTTGCAACTGACCGGCCATGTCAAACTGTCCGACTTCTTCCGAGCCTATGGACAGACCGGGAGACGCGCACGTGTAGCGGCTCACATCGTCATACTGCACCTACGCCACACACCGGCCGGACCTGATCCGGCTTTATGAGCATTGGGTTTTGTCAGTTGCCCAAGCGTGATGGCTTTCGCGACGCGGCGCGCCTCAGGAACTGAGCCGCGTCCAGGTCGAAACGCGGGAAAGAAAGACAGGAAACAGAATGGCCGATCAATTCGCAACGGACGTCATTGCCCTGATCAAGAAACGCGCCGAGTCGGAGAGCGGTGAGGGAATGCCTGCGTCATTCGTCGGCGAGATAACAATCGCCACGGAACTGGACGCGCTCGGGTTCGATTCGCTGGGTTTGGCGGACGTCCTCTGGGATGTGGAGCAGGCCTACGGCATCAAGATCGACATGAACACGGCCGATGCCTGGTCCAATCTCAAGAATGTCGGCGACGTCGTGGAAGCCGTCCGCGGCTTGCTTGCGAAGGAGGCTTGAATGGACAGGCGCGTCGTTATCACCGGAGTGGGCGGCCTGTGCGGACTGGGCACCGAGGCCGCCTCTATGTGGAAAGAGATGCGCGAAGGCCGCTCCGCCATCGGCCCGATCGCCAATTCCGAGCTTCATGACCTGGAGGGCATGACCGGCGCTGAGATCAAGGCGCTGCCCCAGCACGACATCGATCGCAAGCAGCTCGTCTCCATGGACCGCTTCAGCTTGCTCGCCGTGCTTGCAGCGCGCGAAGCCATGCGGCAGGCCGGACTTTCCTGCGACGAGGGGAATGCCCATCGCTTCGGCGCGACAGTGGGCGTCGGATTTACCGGTTCGTACGCAACAGAACAAACTTACCGCTCACTGCTTTTGGGTAGCGCAATCCGTGCTGAACTCTTCACTGGAGTAAAGGTGATGCCCAGCGCCGCTTCCGTCCATCTTAGCTTGAGCCTCGGCTTGCGCGGGCCGGTCTTCGGGGTGACCTCCGCATGTGCCTCGGCCAACCATGCGATCGCCTCGGCGGTGGACCAGATCAAGCTGGGCCGGGCCGACGTAATGGTTTCCGGGGGCAGCGACGCACCCTTCGCATGGGGCGTGCTGAAAGCATGGGAAGCAATGCGCGTGCTTTCACCCGATACCTGCCGGCCCTTCTCCGCCGATAGGAAGGGCCTGGTGCTGGGCGAGGGTGCGGGCATGGCCGTGCTGGAAAGCTACGAGCATGCCACGAGGCGTGGTGCCACAATTCTTGCCGAGATCGCCGGCGTCGGCCTTTCCGCCGATGCCTTCCACATTGCCGCGCCATCTGTCGAGGGGCCAGCGTCGGCGATGCGCGCCTGCCTTGCCGATGCCGGGCTGAATGCCGAGGACGTCGACTATCTCAACGCGCACGGCACCGGTACCAAGAGCAATGATCAGACTGAAACGGCGGCGATCAAGCGTGTGTTTGGAAACCACGCTTATTCGATGTCCATCTCTTCCACCAAGTCCACGCACGCGCATTGCCTCGGCGCAGCGAGCGCGCTTGAAATGATCGCCTGCGTGATGGCAATCCAAGAGGACGTCGTGCCGCCGACCGCCAACTATCGCGAGCCAGATCCCGCTTGCGACCTCGACATCACACCCAATGTGCCGCGGGAGCGCAAGGTGCGCGTCGCCATGAGCAACGCCTTCGCCATGGGCGGTACGAACGCAGTTCTGGCATTCAGGCAGGTGTAGAAGCCATGCAAGACGCCTCATTTGAGGTCACCTGTCGTATCTAGCTGCTTGCCGGACCACTATGTAAAGCGAGCGCTATTGGCTGCCTCTGCGATGCGGGAATTGGCAGCGGACGTCTCTCGATCAAACAGGCATCTTGCTTGTAGAATTCTTTTAATCGTGAAGCGGCGCGAGTGCGCTATCCGTTGAGGTGAGCAAGGCCGGCGCCCTGGGTGAGCGCTGGTGTCGGGTGGTGGAAAGTACAGGGGGAGCTGTGTGGCCCCTCTTTCTCGGCCTCGACGATGTGCGAAGGAGCCTGCGCGGCGAACGGGCCAACGCCCCAGGCTCAGAACCTGGGCGAACCTAACTCCCGCCAAAGGACAGCCCAGAGCTGGATACACGAAAGAGATACTGAACCCGCGAATCAGATTCTGATCAATCGTCGTGTCTGAGCTCCACTCGGCTCTTACGGAGATAATCGCGCGGCCCGGCAACGGCCGCGCGTGCCGCGGGCGTGAGCTTTGCGCTTCGTCAGAAGTGCCTCGAGCGTGACGACGATAATTGACCAGCCATATGGAACGCATTCGCCCAGTTATCCAAAGCGTGGATACCTTTCATCTAAACAAAGGATTTTACCGTTTTTGCTGCAGGTCCCATAGAAGCGCTTCAAGTTGGAAAGATAGGTAGTTCCGATGGTTGCGTTGGATCTGAGGAGCATCATCTGGTGTGCGGGGCGTACAAAGTCAGTCGCATCTGCATTGCGGCTTGGTCTTTCGGCGGTCCCCACAAGTTACGCCCCGTTGGCGCGACGCCAATTATTTAATCAATGCTTGGACATTTATCTCAACCAGACAGCTACAAGGTGAGGTCTTCCATGCGTCCGAATGTCGAGTGGAAGTTGTGCTGGGAAAATGAGCTGCAACTGGCCGACCATGTCGAACTCTCCGACTTTTTTCGAAAGACCTATGGACGGACTGGCGCCTTCAACGCGGAGCCATTCGAAGGCGGCCGCAGTTGGGCCGGCGCGAGGCCGGAATTCCGCGCAATCGGCTACGACGCGCATGGGGTAGCGGCTCACATCGGCATGCTGCGGCGCTTCATCAAAGTTGGCGAGGTCGACTTGATCGTCGCTGAATTGGGCCTGTACGCGGTTCGTCCGGATCTTGAAGGGCTCGGAATCGGTTTTTCGATGCGCGTGGCGTACCCAGTGCTCCATCAGTTGGGTGTTCCATTCGCTTTCGGCACGGTTCGGCACGCGCTGCGAAACCATGTCGAAAGATTCTGCAGAGCCGGCCTCGCGAACATTGTGTCGGGCGTTCGCGTACGGTCGACCCGTCCAGATGTGCATCCCGACCTGCCGCCCACGCGCCTGGAAGACGTACTCGTGTTGGTTTCGCCGATCGGACGCTCGATGGACGAGTGGCCGTCTGGTACCCTGATCGACCGGAACGGTCCGGAACTATGAAGCCTCTGGACTACATATGCGAAGGGCAGAGTGACAATGCCGATCGCATTGCAGAGCGCAGCGTCTATCTGACGTTTGACGACGGTCCCAATTCATTTTTCACACCGCAGATACTCAATGTGCTGGCGCAACATCAGGTGCCGGCGACCTTCTTCGTTGTTGGGGCCTACGCGGCCGACGAGCCGGAACTCGTTCGCCGAATTATTACAGACGGCCACGGTATAGCCAACCACACGATGACTCATCCGGACCTAGCTAAATGCGGGTCCGTCGAAGTCGACTGCCAGATAGTTGAGGCAAACAGAGTCATAGGGATGGCTTGCCCGCAGGCCATGGTTCGGTACTTTCGTGCACCCTATGGCATCTGGACCGAAGAAGTAATCGCTGCATTAGCGGGTGAGGCATTGGCGCCCGTCCATTGGTCCATTGATCCACGCGACTGGTCTCGCCCCGGCGTTGACGCCATCGTCGACAGAGTGCTCGCCGATATCCGGCCGGGCGCAATCGTGCTGTTGCACGACGGGTGCGCTCCCGACGAATTGCAACCAGGCAATCAAGCCAGTCTGCGCGACCAGACGGTGACAGCGTTGTCACGCCTAATTCCAGAATTGCACGGCCGCGGATTTGTAATCCGATCACTTCCTCAACATCCCTGAACAAACAGAGATCCTATGGACCTTCTCACCACAGCCAGTACTGTTGCCGTTTCGTCTTATGCGGTGCTCTCGACTGTTTACAGAGGCATGCAAGCGGTCTACTCCCAACCGGAAAATGTTACGCCGCCGTCGGAAAGCTTGTTCGGATCCGACCGTTGGCCGAGCGTGGATGTCATTATCCCCTGCTACAATGAGGACCCGCGCACACTCGCGGCGTGTTTAGCTTCCATTGCAAATCAAGATTACTCCGGAACATTTCAGGTCTATCTGGTTGACGACGGTTCTGGAAATCGTAATGCCGTCATCCCGGTACATCACGCCTACGAGGGCGACCCGAGATTCAATTTCATTCTGCTCCGCGAAAATGTTGGCAAACGCAAGGCGCAGATCGCCGCCATCCGCCGCTCATCTGGAGATTTCGTGCTCAGCGTCGACTCTGACACGACACTTGCGTCCGACGTCATCACGAAGCTTGCAGTAAAAATGCGGGATTCCATGGTCGGAGCGGCCATGGGCCAGCTGACGGCATACAACCGCAGCGACACTTGGTTGACCCGATTGATCGATATGGAATACTGGCTGGCTTGCAATGAGGAGCGCGCGGCGCAAGGTCGCTTTGGTGCGGTCATGTGCTGCTGCGGCCCATGTGCAATGTACCGCCGGTCTTGTCTCCTTTCTCTGCTGGATCAATACGAGACGCAGCTGTTCAGGGGGAAACCAAGCGACTTCGGTGAAGACCGTCATCTTACGATCCTCATGCTGAAAGCAGGCTTTCGAACCGAGTACGTTCCAGGTGCCGTCGCGGCGACAGTCGTTCCGGACAAGATGGGACCTTATTTGCGCCAACAACTCCGCTGGGCACGAAGCACTTTCCGGGACACGATGCTTGCGCGAGGTCTACTGCGTGGCCTGGATCGCTATCTAACTTTGGATGTGATGGGAGAGAATCTCGGCCCATTGTTGCTCGGCATCGCGGTAGTAACGGCGCTCGGTGAGTTACTATTTTCACATACAGTAAATTGGTGGACGGTGCTGGCTATTGTCACGATGACCATAATCAGATCTACGGTGTTATCTTTCCGCACTCGGCAGCTTCGATTCATCGGCTATTCAATGCACGCGTTAATCAGGATATTCCTGTTGATCCCCTTGAAGGCTTACGCCCTGTGTACATTGAGCAATAGCGATTGGCTGTCGCGTAAAAGTGTTCCCCTGCCCAACAGCAGCACAAAGGAAATCACAAGCGCGATGCCGCTTGGCGGAGCAAATGCTGCGGGCAATTCTGGAATTGCGGAGTCACTTCATACTGCAGATCTTTCGCTCACAGCTAGTGAAGTCTGACGGCCTTGCAGCGCCGAGTGACCGAGTAAGTTGTGTCAGTCGACACGGGGTGAAGCTTGTCGAGTTACCTATGGTCAGAACGGGGACTATGTGGAAGCGACACGTGGCATCTTGACGTTATTCTTTGGCGGAAGCGATACACACGTCGCTCCGGCCGCGACTTTCCAAAGGTGTCATCTCAAGGCGGTGGCCTGCTCTGAACCAGAATTCGCAAGTAAGCTGCCGGTGGCCAATCGGACTCATTCCGCTTGAGATAGACGCATGTCCAATGTAGCAATCGACCTTACCGGCGTAACCAAATTATTCGGAAACAAGCTCGTTGTGGACGGGCTGTCCTTCACCGTTGCATCGGGAGAGTGCTTCGGTCTGCTGGGGCCTAACGGCGCAGGCAAGAGCACGATTGCGCGTATGCTCCTCGGTATGACCCGGCCTGACGCGGGTGATATAACAGTCCTCGGTCTACCAGTGCCGGCACGCAGCCGCTTGGCCCGCAAGGGCATAGGCGTGGTCCCGCAGTTCGACAATCTCGACCTGGAATTTACGGTACGTGAGAACCTGTTGGTGTTCGGGCGCTACTTCGGCATGAGTACAAGAGAGATCAACGCCGTCATCCCACGGCTGCTCGAGTTCGCTCGCCTTGAGAGCAAGGCGGATTCACGTGTCGGCCTGCTATCCGGCGGGATGAAGCGGCGCCTGACGCTGGCACGTGCTCTGATCAACGACCCCCAGTTGCTTGTGATGGATGAGCCCACGACCGGCCTCGACCCGCATGCCCGCCATCTGATCTGGGAGCGACTTCGTTTCCTGCTGGCGAGCGGAAAAACGATCATTTTGACCACCCATTTCATGGAAGAGGCTGAGCGGCTTTGTGATCGGCTGTGTGTTCTCGAGCGGGGACGCAAGATCGCCGAGGGCAGTCCTCATGCGCTGATCGACGAGTACATTGGGTGCAACGTGATCGAGATCTTCGGCGGTAATCCACAGGAGCTGATTTCGCTGATCAGACCGTACGTTCAGCGTGTCGAGGTAAGCGGCGAGACGCTCTTTTGCTATGCGCCTGAGCCGGAGGATGTGCGCATCCAGCTTCGCGGTCGAGCGGGTCTGCGTATTCTAGAGCGTCCACCCAGTCTGGAGGACGTTTTCTTGCGGTTAACCGGACGTGAGATGGAGAAGTGAGCAATGGGTGAACGTTTTGCGGCCGCTCTACCCGCCAACGCCTGGAACTGGATGGCGGTGTGGCGCCGCAATCATCTGGCATGGAAGAAGGTGGCATTTGCTTCAATGCTCGGCACCCTTGCTGATCCGATGATTTACCTTTTCGGGCTCGGCACTGGCCTTGGACTGTTGGTAGGCCGCATCGAAGGTGCATCCTACATCGCCTTTCTGGCAGCCGGCATGGTTGCGACGAGCGCGATGACAGCATCAACCTTCGAAACAATTTACGCGGTTTTCGGTCGAATGCGCGATCAGGGCACTTGGGAAGCAATCCTGCACACACAACTTACCCTCGGCGACATCGTTCTCGGTGAATTGACCTGGGCAGCCACAAAGGCTTTTCTGGCCGGTACGACAATTGCGATTGTTGCGGCCGCGCTAGGTTATGCCGCGTGGACGTCGGTTCTCTACGTGCTACCGGTCGTCGCTCTCACCGGATTCGCCTTTGCGAGCCTGGCCATGCTCGTCATCGCGCTCGCGCCCAGTTATCACTATTTTATTTTCTATCAGACGCTTGTCATCACACCCATGCTGTTCCTTTCGGGCGCGGTTTTTCCAGTCGGCCAATTGCCAGGAGTGTTTCAGCAGATTGCGGCCTTCTCGCCCCTGGCGAATTCTATCGAGCTAATCCGTCCGGTGATGCTCGGCCGCCTGGGCGACAATGTAGGGCTGCATATAGGCGCACTTTGCATGTTCGCTGTATTGCCTTTTTTTCTGTCGGCTGGACTGTTTCATCGACGACTAATGCGTTGACGCTTGCTTACACCCATTAACCAGAAGGAGGTCCGCAATGCCGGATGCAAACTGCCCACAGCGGCCCGGAGGCATGCGTATGCTAGGAATCGCGAGTGGTACAACGCCGAAGCCGGGCGCCACCCAGCCGCTGCAGGCACCCGCCCAGCTTCGCGACCACACCTCGAAGAACAGGCTGGATGGTGAGGCGCGGACCCACCCGGAGCGTTCAATCGATAGCAGCCAAGCTTCTTGTGCGCGTCCACAGACCGTCGCGGCCATTATTTAGTTGGATACACATGCAATGACCCACAACGAAGCAACTCTTGAGCCTTTTGTGATCCTTGCTATGCCAAGGACCGGAACACACTATTTAGAAGAATTGCTAAACGAGCATCCGACCGTTTTGAGTAACGGTGAGTTGCTAAACGAATATGATCCCAATTGGCCCAGCACTGATCGCCTGCTAGGCACGGATCGCGAGCTTCTTGAGCTTGCCTATGTGCGCTGCCCTATGCGCGACTACAAGAATGTGACGCATCTTGGATGCAAGATCAATGAACCTCAGTTTCGCGAGCGTCCCGCATTCTTTGCGGAACTGGCTCGTTGGCCAGCACTCAAGGTCATCCTTGTTGTTCGCCGAAACGTATTGGAATCGCTCCGATCCTTTGTGCAGGCCAGGGAAAGCGGTCACTGGCTGAAGTTCAGCTGGGACAACGATACCGCTCGGCCACCGAGCGTCAGGTTGTCAATCGCCGACTGTGAGGCTTATTTCAAAGCCGCCGACGATTTTCACGCTCGCGTTATGGACTCCTTCACGTCGACCAACCTGCTTGTAATGGAATACGAGAGCCTACTTCACGAACCTGCCCAATGCCTGGGAGCGGTTTGGGATTTCCTGGGCGTTCCAGCGCTTGAGCCATCAGATAACGCCATCCTGCAGCGCCAGGAAACGCGACCGCTGGATCAAACGGTGGAGAACTTTGACGAGTTGCGGATTCACTTCGCACGGGGACCTTATTCAAGATTTTTTGACCTCGGAGATTCAATGCGCTCCTACGCTTAATCGCTTGTACCGCGTGCTCTGATGGGCGTGTAGGATATCCTGCAGTTTGCGCGCATTCCGTCGCAAAACTGACAAACCAAAGTCACCAAGACGACAGAGATATCGGCCGGCAGTCGATCTGCGGCAGACATCAAAGACACGGCCGCAAGGCGACCTGGTCAATTCCCTCTCTGGCGAAGCACTTCTTCAGACGCGATCTTTGGCGAGCCTTGAGTGCAAATTCCGGCAAAGGTGGAGGGTTCCAGTGCGCAACCCGCACCAATCTCGCTGGACGGGACAGGCCTCCAGTTGGCACGGCGCTTGCTCCGAGATGACAGCAGCGCTCGACCGGAGCGCAGCATGGGAGAAGGAGGAGCCCCCACCCCGATCCGGTCAGGGAGAGAGAAACGGTGTTGGTTCCAAGAGTCCCCCGCGCGATCGCAGCGCCCCGCAAGCCCCATTTTGCCCGGACCTACGTGCAGGTGCTTGCCGCCATAGTCCTGGGAGCCGCAATTGGCTACCTCTATCCGGAAACCGGCCAGAGCCTGAAGCCGCTCGGCGATGCCTTCATCAAAGTCGTCAAGATGATTATCGCACCTGTCATCTTCCTGACAATTGCGACCGGCATTGCCGGCATGAGCGATCTGCAGAAGGTCGGCCGAGTTGCCGCCAAGGCGATGGTTTATTTCCTCACCTTCTCGACACTTGCACTCGTTGTCGGACTGATTGTCGCGAATATCGTTCAACCTGGCGCCGGCCTCAACATCGATCCGGCCTCGCTCGATGTCCAAGCCGTTAAGGGCTATGTGGCCACGGCTCACGAGCAGTCCGTGACCAGCTTCCTGATGAACATCATCCCGTCAACGATTGCCAGTGCCTTCGCGGAAGGCGACATCCTGCAAGTCCTGTTCTTCTCGGTCCTGTTCGGCATTGCTTTGGCGATGACCGGAGAGACGAGCAGGCCGGTCGTTACCTTTCTCCAGGCGCTTACCGCCCCCATTTTTAAGCTCGTCGGCATTCTGATGAAGGCTGCACCCATCGGCGCCTTCGGCGCAATGGCCTTTACGATCGGCAAATACGGAATCGGTTCGGTGGCCAACCTCGCGATACTGGTCGCGACGTTCTATCTTACCGCCTTCCTCTTCGTGTTCGGGGTTCTCGGCGCGGTCTGCCGCTACAACGGCTTCTCGATCTTTTCTCTCGTCCGCTACATCAAGGACGAGCTGCTGCTTGTCCTGGCAACGTCCTCCTCGGAGGCCGCGCTGCCCTCGCTAATGGAGAAGATGGAGAAGGCCGGCGCCGCCCGTTCGGTCGTAAGTCTCGTCATCCCTACTGGATACTCATTCAATCTGGACGGTACCAATATCTACATGACGATCGCCGCCCTCTTCATCGCCCAGGCGACGAACACAGATTTGTCAATTGCCGATCAGATCCTCCTGCTGCTAATTGCGATGCTTTCCTCGAAGGGTGCGGCAGGCGTCACCGGCGCCGGCTTCATCACATTGGCCGCTACTCTCTCTGTCGTGCCGAGTGTTCCCGTTGCCGGAATGGCTCTAATTCTTGGCGTGGACCGCTTCATGTCGGAATGCCGCGCGCTGACGAATTTAGTCGGTAATGCGGTGGCATCGCTCGTTGTCGCTCGCTGGGAAGGCGAATTGGACCAGTCACGGATGGAAACCGCTTTCCGCGGTTAGGGTTACATCAAACTGGCTCCCCGCAAGCAAGATCGCAACAGCGCGACGTGTAAGTAGCGGCCTTGACACAACAGTCGAATTGCCAGCCTCCAAAGAGCGCTGGAAATAGAGTACTAACGCAGTGAGTAATACAACACCATGAAGCCCCTAAGCAAACGAACGGTTCACGGAGACTCATCTGGGTGCGCATGGAGCGCTGTTCGTCGAATGCGCTATCCGCGGGGTGGGGGAACTATTTCAGCTTGCCGCCCCAAGCCGTCGCGGGAGCGCACCGGATGATGGAGGACCGGCCGATCAGAATCGCTAGGGGAAAGCGCGTCACAATAGCCGATCTCGCCCGCGAAGCCGGAGTCAGCGTAGCAACAGTCGATCGGGTTCTGAACGTCCGCCTTCCGGTGCGAGAGGAGACCGCCCAGCGGGTCCATGCGGCCGCGCACGCGATCGGCTATCATGCTGCCGGTCTCATCAAACAGCGCTTGCAGCAGCACCTGCCGCACTACAAGCTGGGCTTCATCTTGAGAAAACCTACCCACGATTTCTACCAAGATTTCGCTCGCAAGATCGAAGAGTCGGTCAGTATGGCTAAATCCTTCCACGGCCTTCCGATCATCGAGTTCGCGCAGTCACATTTGCCGCGTGACCTGCTCCCGCTTCTTAAGGACCTTGGGAGCCGCTGCCAGGCGATCGCCATGGTGGCGGCCGATCACCCGAAAATCACAGCATCAGTCGAGGAGCTCAAGGCGAAAGGTATCCCGGTATTTTCGCTGCTATCCGACTTCGCCGATGGCGTGCGCGAGGGCTACATCGGCCTCAACAACAGCAAGGTCGGACGGACTGCCGCTTGGGTGTTTTCCAAGGCCGCAAAACGGCCCGGCAAGGTGGCGGTGTTTGTCGGAAGCCATCGCTTCCAGGCGCATGCGACGCGGGAAACGGCCTTTCGTGCGTATTTTCGTGAGAACGCGCCAAAATTCGAGGTGCTTGATGCGCTCGTGAACCTTGATGAACGGCAGCTCACTTACGAAAAATTGCTGGATCTTATGCAGCGGGAACCAGAGCTCGTCGGCTTCTATATGGCCGGCGGGGGGATAGAGGGGGCAATTTCCGCGCTCCGAGAAGAGGGGAGCGGTCAGGATCTCGTCGCGATCGTGAGTGAAATGACGCCGCAGTCACGTGGGGCGCTTGCGGATGACATCTTGACGATGGCGGTCGGCACGCCAATGCGCCGACTTTGCCAGGAGCTGATAATGGCAATGGAGCGGGCCATCAAAGCCGGCGTCGCGGAGAGCCCGGGGCAGACATTTCTGCCGTTCGACATTTATCTTCCGGAAAATATTTGACCTTGATGGATTTCTATCATGAGCGCCCATTTTCCTTTCACCGATGAAAGGAAAGCTCGATTGACTCGGCCGTCTCTGTCCGATCTGTGAACCGGCGTGGTTCCGTCTTGAAAGAAGCCGGATGCCGAAATGGCAGCCGCGCTTCATGGAAGGAAAGTCAAGCAATGCGCCAGGTATCGCCCCGCTTTGCACTCGATCACATGGCGGCGCCCCGCCTTGACGTCAGTGCGCTTTTCGCGCTTGCCCGTGACCAAGGCCTGACCGACGTCCAAATCCGTTACCCTCATTTCAGCAATCCTGTCGCACGCGGCATTCCGGCTGCGGACGTTCGGTTGGCCGCTACCGAAGCGGGCGTCACGATCATCTCTGTCAACGCCTTGCAGCGGTTCAACGACTGGACTCCAACGCGTCAGGCCGAGGCAAGCAACCTCGCCGATTATGCGACGGCGTGCGGGGCGGAGACGCTCGTGTTGGTGCCGGCCAACCGCAGCTCGTGGCCCACCAATAGCGAGCGCCAGGACAATCTTCGTTTCGCTCTAAACGAGATCAAGCCAATCCTCCAGTCGCGGGGTCTGATCGGTCTCATCGAGCCGCTGGGTTTCCGAACCTGCTCGCTTCGATCAAAGAAGGAAGCGGCCGAGGCCGTTGCCGCGGTTGATGGCCAGTCCGTCTTTCGCCTCGTGCACGACACGTTCCACCACACCCTGGCCGGGGAGACATGCCTGTTCTGCGAGCTTACCGGCCTGGTGCACATTTCAAGCGTAAACGACCCGACCTTCTGGATTTACCCCGATCGCTTTCTTGCAGGTTCCGACAATGGCAGCCAGATTCAGGCGCTGCTGGATGGCGGCTACGCGGGACCTTTCTCATTCGAGCTGGTCGAGGAAGTCCATTCTCTGGACGATCTCGCAGGCGCACTTGCCGCCAGCATCGACTTTATCCGGCGAGGGCTATTGTCGTCAAAGTAGATGGTGACAGGAGTAGTGACTATAGGTGCGCCTGAATTTTCCGTGGGTTCACAGCGGGGCAGCCATCCGAGATGCCTCCTGTATCATTATCTCCCGCATCCAGATGCTTGCCGGATCGCTATTGTGGAGGGCCGGCCATTGGAGGGTCTCGGTGAATGTGGGAAATGGCAGCGGAAGTTCGATAACCCGCAGGGGGAACGTTTTTTCGAAATGCCTGACCAGCCGTAAGGGCATGGTCGCTATACGAGCTGTGCCGGACACCATAGGTGGAATCATGCTGAAGCCCTGCACGGCGACCTCGACACGTCTCTTAAGGCCATGCTCAAGCAAAAACCATTCCTCGATAGACGGCTTCATCGTACGCCCGAACCTGACCGCGACGTGCCTCATCGACATGTATCTCTCGAATGTAAGCTGCTGTGGCAGCTGCTTGTTTGTGGGACAGCCTACGCACACGAGCTTCTCGTCAAACAGCGCAACGCTTGAATGCACACTCGACGTGAACATATCCGGTAGAATTAGAAAATCGACGTCACCGCGCCGGAGAAGCTCATCGGGGCTATCGTCGACAGGCAGCAGTTCGAAGCTGACGGCGGGGGCTTCCCGTGAAATACGCTCCACAAGCTTTTCGAAAAACACGAGCGTGACGAAATCGGAAAGAATGATCCTGAAGAGGCGATCGGCTCGAGCTGGGTCAAACGGATCCGAAGAAATAATCGAGCACTGGATGTGCTGGAGAGCGTCGCGAACTGCGGGGGCAAATGCTGCCGCACGCGGGGTTAGAAATCTTTCGCGACCTCTTATCGTAAACAGTTCATCGCGGAAATAATCGCGCAGTCGGGCGACGGCCGCACTCATGGCGGGCTGACTCAGGTTAATCCTGCGTGCCGCCGCCGAGAGATTACGCTCCGTCAGGAGTGCGTCGAGCACAACGAGGAGATTTAGATCAAGTCCTTTGAAACGCATGTCATCAGCCATCCATGGGATGGATGCCTTTAACCGAAACAAACGACTTTAACAATTTAGCATTCTTGCAATCTTTTGTCGCAAAAAGTTTATGATGGATGACGTTAAGGTCCGACATATGAGCCGCGTGATCTGCCGAAGCGAGCAATCGTTCGTACTGTGCAGGTCAGAGATTGGCAGTTTGAAACGCCGGGCCGATGGCGCCGGTCTATCAACCAGCGTCTTCGGCGGCCCCGACCTAGCTAGGCGTGGAACCTAATAGGGTGCACCTTTCCAGTCCGAGGCGACTGATGGGCGGTTTGATCCTAAGCTGCCGTGAGGCCTGTGCCAATTGTATCGGCGAGCCAATGCAGCAGTCCGGCAGCGTTTTTGAGAGCTGTTGTAGGCTCGGCCTAAGCCCATTGGCGCAAGCCTATCTGAACGAAGCGCTTGGCCTTGCCGCTATCCGGTATGTGATCTGTGGTGCCTTCTCGTCCTGCTGTTCTTGTTTTGGAACGCCCTTATGGTGAGCCCATCCGGGACGTGGGGCACCGGGAGCACAAAGGTGCAGGCAGGCCGTCAATAGACCGTGGGCTGAGAGCCCGAGCTCGTTACATGGCCGCCCCTCGCGACTTTCCCGGATGCGCTGCGAGCGCGGATCAGTAGATGTCGTGTTGCCCGCCAGCTCCCGTCTTTGACCGAGCCAAGAAGGAGGAACGGGCATGCTTATCATCGGACTGGATATTCACCGCGCCTTCGCCGAAGCAGTGGCATGGGAGGAGGGCAGGCTCAGGCGACTCGGCCGCGTCGACATGCGGCGCGATCTGCTGGCGGCGTTCGCCGCGAAGCTGTCGCCGAACGATGTCGGGGTGATCGAGGCCACCGGCAACGCGACGTCCGCTGCAGCTGTGGTTGCGCCGCATGTGAAGAAGGTGGGGATCGCCAAGCCGAAACAGGTGTTTATCGTTGCCTATGCCAAGATCAAAACGACGATCGACGCCGACGTTCTTGCGCAGCTCTATGCCAGCGGCTTCTTGCCAGAAGTCTGGATTGCGGACGAGCCGACGCAGGCTCTGCGTCGACAGGTGACACGGCGCAATCAGATTGTCCGACAGAGATCTCGATTGAAGAGCGTCATCCAGTCGATCCTTCATAGCCACCTGATCCGTCCTGCCCGCATGCTGACCTGTGCGGCGCCAAGGGTCGGACCTGGTTAATCGAGCAGGTCGTACCGCAGGACGAGCGCCTCGCGATCGATGGGCATCTGCGCGAGTTCGACCGATTGGGCGAAGACCTCCAGGTCATCGAACGCGATCTTGTCCGCTCGGCTCTCGAGGATGAAGGCGTGAAGCGGCTGATGACCATTCCCGGCGTCGACATCACCGTCGCGCTGGCGATGAAGGGCGGCGATCGGCGACGTGTCGCGCTTCGACGATCCGCAGAAGCTCGTGACCTATCTCGGGTTGAACCCAAGCGTCCAGCAGTCCGGCCAGGTCCGGCCTACCATGGGCGGATCACCAAGCAGGGCCGTGGTCATGCGCGCGGCATGCTCGTCGAGGCGGCCTGGGCGGCCGCTCGTGCTCCCGGACCGTTGCGAGCCTTCTCCCTGCGGCGTGCGAGCCCGGCGCGGACAGCATGTCGCGGCCGTGGCAACCGCACGCAAACTCTCTGTCGTGATCTGTCATCTGTTGAGAAGGGCGAGAGTTACGCGTGGGCTCGACCCTCCCTGCATGCCAAGAAGCTTGCGCGATGTGGAACTCAAGGCCGGGAGCAAGGCTGTGCGCGGCCAAAAGGGAGCGCACGCCTACAACATAAAGAGCCACCGGGAAGAAGAGCGCCGCTGGGTGGAGCAGGCCGAGGGCGCCTATGCACGCCTCGTCGCCGGTTGGAACCCACGAGGTCCGAAGAGGGTAGGCACGGATGCCGCAAACGAGGCGCGACGATAGAAGCTGCGCGGCAGGGCTCTCATCTCGGACCCTGCTCTTCGCCACGCGGTCGTCCGTGCGCGACAGGAGAATAGCGCAGATTTATCAAAAAGGCTCTTGTCGATCACATCAGTGGTCTTGGGCGCTGTACGGCCGGGTGAAGACTTTGCAGGTGGCCCGGAAAGCGTTTGACCTGCAGCGAAGCAATTGTCGTCATTACGCGCTCGACCCGGGCGCCCAGCTTGGCATAAGGGCTACGTGGCCTCAGGAAGCGTCGTCGCCAATGCAGACCATGGACGAATTCCCAGCCGATGCCGAGATGCCGGTCGACCGTGCCTGTCGCCGTCCGGTGATGCGATGCCCCCGAGCGGATGAGTTCGCCCCGGATGCTCCCGGTCACGACGCACGGGTTCGGGTTCCAAGGCGCTCAGTTTTGTTCGCGCCCAATCGGTGTAGGACGCGGCAGAAATACGAGCGTGACGAAATCGGAAAGAATGATCCTGAAGCGGCGATTCGGTAGAGCCGGGTCAAACTATCCGACGAAATAAACGATCACTGGATGGGCGGGGGAGCGTCGCAAACTGGAGGGCAAGAGCTCCCGGACGCAGCGTTAAGTTTGAATACCTCCGCGGACATGGTCGCGAGCTTATCGCGCAAATAAATCGAGCAGCCGAGCGCCGGCCGCACTCATGACCGGCTGGGCTCGGTTAATCCTGCATGCCGCGCCCATGAGGTTACTTGTCCGGAGTGCGTCGAGCACAACGAGGAGATGTAGTTCACGATCTTTGAAAAGCGTGGTCAACCAT
>NZ_RZQA01000319.1:0-6482 GCF_004022915.1 Mesorhizobium sp. M7A.F.Ca.US.006.04.2.1 | reverse complement strand
GTGATCCGCCGCTGGGCGGAGTTGAAAAGCGTGATCGCCGCGCTGTCGGAGTGGTCGGACGCCTGAGAAGCGTGCGCCGCGACGCACGCCTCATGCAACTGCCGAGACCTAGTTCGTCGCGGCAGCCCTCTTGCGGCGGGTCTTCTTCGACTTGTCGGCCGTTGCCTGATGCGCGGTTTCGTCATAGCCGGCAAAGGCCTGATAATCCTGGGCCGTCGGCTCGGGCACGACGACATTGGAATCGGTGAAGACGAACTGCGTGGCAACCGAAGGATCGGTGACCTGGACCTGATACTGGTGGAGCTGCGAATAGAGGACCTCGGTGCCGTGCATCACCGCCGTTCGGATCGGCATGGTGATCGTGCCTGGAGAAAACTTCGGTCCGGGGACAATCTTGCCGGCGACCGCAATCTTCATCGTCAACTGGCCGTTGGCACGGCTGCAGTCGCGTGTCACGTCGCTGACCGACGCCTGGTAGATGATGTTGGCCGATTCGTCGGGCGGCGTTGCAGCAGCGGCGTCAGCCTCGGCCTGGGCCGCGGCATCCTGCGCGGCATCGCCGGTCTTCTTGATCCTGGGCTTGGGCTTCTGAGCTTCCCTGGAATAGGTGTTGAAGAAGGCCGTGCCGTCGCGCACGGTCACTCTGGGACAATAGGCCTGCAACTGGCTGGCCAGGATCTTGGGATCCTGCGGCGGCGGTGGCGCCGTCGGGTCCTCCTTCTTGCCGATGCCGAGGTTCAGGATGCCATTGTCGCCCGATTGGCAGCCGGCGGCGGCAAGCATAAAGCCGGTGAGCGCAAGACCCGCCAAAAAGCGACCACTGAATGTACGAAACGCCATGAAACTGCACTTCCCTCTCGCAAAGCTGGTGACGTATATCAACCGCGCGGCAAAAATGCGACTGAGCCAGCGCAGAATTAACCACCTTGCGGTGGACGGAAAAAGCCAGGCAGTAACGGAATTGTGACATGCACTATGTGAGTACCCGCGGGGAAGCCCCCGTTCTTGGATTTTCCGACGCCGTGCTGGCTGGGCTGGCGCGCGACGGCGGGCTCTACGTGCCGCGCGAGTGGCCACAGTTTTCCGCCGCCGAGATCCGCGCCATGCGCGGCCTTGCCTATCCCGACCTTGCCATCCGCGTGCTGTCGCCGTTCCTTGGCGGCGAAATCCCGGCGCCCGTCTTCGAGCGGCTGGTCCGCGAAGCCTATGCCACCTTCCGCCACGAGGCCGTCTGCCCGCTGGTGCAGACCGGCCCCAACACCTTCGTCCTAGAACTCTTCCACGGGCCGACGCTCGCCTTCAAGGACGTGGCGATGCAGCTTCTGGCCCGGCTGATGGACCATGTGCTTGCCGAACGCGACCAGCACGCCACCATCGTCGGCGCCACCTCGGGCGATACCGGCGGGGCGGCCATCGATGCCTTTGCCGGTCGCAGCCGGACCGACATCTTCATCCTTTTCCCGCATGGCCGCGTCTCGCCGGTGCAGCAGCGGCAAATGACGACGTCGACGGCTGCAAACGTCCATGCGCTGGCGATCGAAGGCAATTTCGACGATTGCCAGGGCCTGCTCAAGGACATGTTCAACGATCACGGCTTTCGCGACCGGGTGGCGCTTTCGGGCGTCAATTCGATCAATTGGGCCCGCATCATGGCCCAGATCGTCTATTATTTCTCCTCGGCGCTGTCGCTCGGCGCGCCGGACAGGCCGGTTTCCTTCACCGTGCCGACCGGCAATTTCGGCGATATCTTTGCCGGCTATGCCGCCAAGAAGATGGGCTTGCCGATCGATCGGCTGGTCATTGCCACCAATGACAACGACATCCTGGCGCGCACTTTTTCGACCGGCGAATACCGCACCAAGGGCGTCTTTGCGACCACGTCGCCGTCGATGGATATCCAGGTGTCGTCGAATTTCGAACGCTTGCTGTTCGAGGCCTCCGGCCGTGACGCCGCGACCGTGCGGCGCTACATGGACGGCCTGAAGCAGTCCGGTGCTTTCACCATCGAACCCCACCAAATTGCCGGGATGCGGTCCGAATTCGACGCCGGCCGCGCTGATATGGACGAGGTCGCCGCCACCATCCGCTCGACGCTCGCGACCAGCAACTATCTGCTCGATCCGCACACCGCGGCAGCCGTGCATGTCGCCGCAGGCAAGGCGTCAGGCGCCGTGCCGATGGTGGTGCTGGGTACCGCGCACCCGGCAAAATTCCCGGCCGCCGTCGAAGCCGCCAGCGGCGTGTCGCCCGCACTGCCCGCATGGCTAGGTGGGTTGATGACATCGGAGGAAAAATACACGGTACTTCCATCCGACCTGAAAATGGTGGAAGATTACGTCGGCCGCCGCGCGCGGGCGGCGCGTTAGGGAGTAGTAGCCATATGGGTGTTGAGGTAAGCCGTCTGTCGAACGGCCTGACAGTCGCCACCGAAACCCTTCAAAGCATCGAATCGGTTGCCCTTGGTGCCTGGGTCAAGTCGGGTGCCCGCAATGAACGTGACGACGAGCATGGCATGGCCCATCTGCTCGAGCACATGGCGTTCAAGGGCACGAAAAGGCGGAGCGCCTTCGAAATCGCCTCGGAGATCGAGGACGTCGGCGGCGAAATCAACGCCGCCACCAGCGTCGAGACCACCTCCTACTATGCCAGGGTGCTCTCCGACGACGTGCCGCTGGCCGTCGACATTCTTGCCGACATCCTGCAGGAGTCCGAATTCGACCCGCAGGAACTCGAACGCGAACAGCATGTGATCCTGCAGGAGATCGGCGCCGCGCACGACACGCCCGACGACATCGTCTTCGACCGTTTCACGGAAACCGCCTATCGCCATCAGACGATTGGGCGCTCCATTCTCGGCACGCCCGAAACGGTCAAATCCTTCACCTCGAAACAACTTCACGACTTCATAGAGCGGCAATATGGCGCCGAGCGCATGGTGATTGTCGCCGCCGGCGACATCAAGCATGACAATTTCGTGCGCGAGGTCGAAAAGCAGCTCGGCGGCTTCCGCAGCAAGGCCGACAGCACCATCCCGCAATATGCGCAATATGTCGGCGGCGATTTTCGCGAGGACCGCGACCTGATGGACGCGCAGATCGTGCTGGGGTTCGAAGGCCGGGCCTATCATGTGCGCGACTTCTACGCCTCGCAGGTGCTGTCGATGATCCTCGGCGGCGGCATGTCGTCGCGCCTGTTCCAGGAGGTCCGCGAGAAGCGCGGCCTGTGTTACTCGGTCTATGCCTTCCATTGGGGCTTTTCCGACACCGGCGTCTTCGGCGTCCATGCAGCGACCGGCCAGAGCGACATCGCCGAACTGGTGCCTGTCATCATCGACGAACTGCAGAAGGCCGGTGAGAAGATCCTGCAGGAAGAACTCGACCGGGCGCGCGCCCAATATCGCGCCGGACTGATCATGTCAGCCGAAAGCCCGGCCAGCCGCGCTTCGCAGATCGCACGGCAACTGCTTCTGTTCGGCCGGCCGATCGCCAAGGAGGAACTGATGGAACGGCTGTCGGCGCTGACGATCGAGCGGCTGACCGATCTATCGTCGCGTTTGTTCTCGACCAAGCCGACGCTTACCGCTGTCGGGCCTGTGGGCACACTGGCGCCCTACGAGGCGATTCTCGAATCGCTCGCGGGCACGCAGACCGCGGCCCGCAAGCTCGCCGTCTAAGCCCCTCAAAGCGCCATGTTCGCGCTCCCTTTCTTTCGCCGTGACCTGCCGGCACTGAAAGGCGACCGTGTCACGCTGCGCGTGCCGTTCACCAACGACTATCGCGAGTGGGCGGCGGTGCGCGGGGAAAGCCGCGCTTTCCTCGAACCATGGGAGCCACGCTGGACTCCCGATGAACTCGACCGCAACGCATGGCGGCTGCGCATCAGCCGCTACCGCGAGGATTATGCTCAGGGAACCGCTATCGCCTTCTTCATTTTCGAGAGGAGCAGCGGCAAGCTTGCCGGCGGCATCACGCTCGGCAACATACGCCATGGTGTCTCGCAAAGCGGCCATGTCGGCTACTGGATCGGCGAGCGCTTCGGCGGCCGCGGCCTGATGACCGACGCGGTCAAGGTGGTGACCCGCTTCGCCTTCGATACGCTGAGGTTGCACCGGATCGAAGCGGCCTGTATTCCCGACAATATCAGGTCGATCCGCGTGCTTGAAAAAGCCGGATTTCGGCGCGAAGGACTGCTGCGATCCTATCTCAGGATCAACGGCATCTGGCAGGACCACTACCTCTACGCCCGGATCGCGGACGATCCGCCGGGCGTTGGAACGAAGGACTGATTTTGACGAAATTCCTGCGCAACGGGCCGCTGTTCGCCATTGTCCTCGCGACACTCCTGACGCTGTGGGCGGCATCGTCGGCCTTCGCCGTCGAGCCGATCAAGATCGCCCGCGACGACGTCGCGCTCGACCTTTCCGGCGCCGTCGAGATCTACCGCAACCAGGGCGAGAATTTCCAGGTGTCGACCGCGCCGGGTCCGGACGGCATCGTGCGGCGCATCGAGGTCGAGGCCAATGATGCCCGTTCGACCGGCGACTGGGCTGTCTTCGCGCTCGCCAACACCACCGACCAGCAGCTCGACCGGCTGATCGTCGCACCGCATTTCCGCCTGGTGAATTCCGGCATCTTCTGGCCGGATCTGGGCTCGACCCGCATCGCTGCCATCACGCCCAGCGAAGGCTTCGCGCTCGACCGCCAGACCAGTCCCGACGCCGACGTTTTCCGGGTGACGCTGAACCCCGGCACGGTGATCACCTTCATCGCCGAACTGGCCTCGCCGAAGCTGCCGCAGGTCTACCTCTGGGATCCCGAATCCTACAAGGACTCGGTCAATTCCTACACGCTGTTTCGCGGCATCGTCATCGGCATTGCGGGCCTGCTGGCGCTGTTCCTGACCATCCTTTTCGTGGTCAAGGGGACCTCGATGTTCCCCGCGACCGCCGCGCTTGCCTGGGCGGTACTGGCCTATATCTGCGTCGATTTCGGCTTCCTCAACAAGGTCATCGAGATCTCGCCCGGCAATGAGCAGATGTGGCGGGCGGGGACGGAGGTGGCACTGGCGGGAACCTTCGTGGTGTTCCTGTTCGCCTATCTCAACCTCAACCGATGGCACGGCCATTTCAGTTATGGCGCGCTGGTCTGGATACTCGGGCTGGTGCTGATCGCCGGCGTCGCGATCGTCGATCCCGCGGTCGCCGCCGGCATCGCCAGGCTGTCCTTCGCCGCCACCGCACTGACGGGGCTTGGCCTGATCATCTTCCTCGGGATTCGTGGTTATGATCGTGCGATCATGCTGGTGCCCAGTTGGGTCATGGTGCTGTTGTGGCTATGCGGATCGTGGATGGCGATCACCGGCATGCTCGACAACGACATCGCCCAGCCGGCCCTGGGCGGCGGGCTGATCCTGATCATCCTGCTGATCGGCTTCACTGTCATGCAGCATGCCTTTGCCGGCGGCGCGCTGCATCAGGGCCTGTTCTCCGATCTGGAGCGGCAGGCGCTTGCCGTCGCCGGATCGGGCGACACGGTATGGGACTGGGACGTGCTGCGCGACCGCGTCGTCACCAAGCCCGATGTCAGCATCCAACTCGGGCTGGCGCCGAACAGCCTCGGCGGTGCGGCGCGTAACTGGCTGCCGGTGCTGCATGCCGACGACCGCGACACGTTCCGCACGACGCTCGACGTCGTGCTCGAGCACCGGCGCGGCCGGGTGTCGCAGAACTTCCGACTGCGCGGCGCTGACGGCCACTATCACTGGTTCTCGCTGCGTGCGCGCCCGGTCATCGGATCCGATGGAGAGGTCATCCGCTGCGTCGGCACCATGGTCGACGTGACGGAGCAGAAAAAGTCCGAGGAAAGGCTGCTGCACGATGCCGTGCACGACAACCTGACCGGCCTGCCGAACCGCGAACTTTTGATGAACCGGCTGGAAGCGATCATCTCGATCGCGCGCACCGAAGAGAAGGTGCGTCCGACCGTCTTCGTCATCGACATCGACCGTTTCAAGCAGGTCAATGACGGGCTCGGCATCTCGGCCGGCGACACCATCCTCTTGACCATCGCGCGTCGCCTGCACCGGCTGCTCAAGCCGAAGGACTCGCTGTCGCGCTTTGCCGGCGACCAGTTCGCGCTGATGCTGTTGTCCGAACAGGACCCGGCCCGCATCGCCGCCGTGGCGGATGCCATCAAGCATGCCATCAACAATCCGATCACCTTTGCCAAGCGCGAGATCGTGCTGACCGCCTCGATCGGATTGATCACCTGGAATTCGCCACAGATGTCGGCCGAGGACATGGTCAAGGATGCCGAGCTTGCCATGCATCAGGCCAAGCGCTTCGGCGGCGACAGGATCGAGCCGTTCCGTCCGGCTTTCCGCACTGTCGGCACCGACAGGCTGCAGTTCGAATCCGACCTGCGCCGCGCCATCGAGCGACGCGAATTCACCCTTGCCTACCAGCCGATCGTGCGGCTCGAGGA
>NZ_RZQA01000318.1:0-6492 GCF_004022915.1 Mesorhizobium sp. M7A.F.Ca.US.006.04.2.1 | reverse complement strand
CCGGCGTGCGCAGGCCGGCGGCGCGCACCGCCTTGACCATCGACAGGCCGTCGAGACCGGGGATCATCCGATCGGCGACGATCACGTCGTATTTGCCCCGGGTCGCCGCGAACAGCCCGTCATGGCCGTTGCGCAGGAGGTCGCAGACATGGCCGGCCTCGGTCAGTCCCCTGACGATATAGTCGGCCGTCCTGTGGTCGTCCTCGACGAGAAGCAGTCGCATGAAAGGTCCGGTCCGTTGCCGAGATGGACAGGCTATCACCGGCACGGGCTTGTTCCTAGGATGTCACGAAGGCGCAGGGATGGTGGCGCTAGAACGTTCACGATTGGCCGAAGCGGTGGGGTTTTCGGCAATTGTCAATGCTAGCGCATCCGCCCTGCACCTAGTCCAGGTCCAGCAACAGTTCATCGGCTTCGTCGGTTGTCCCCTTCAGGGTCATGTGCAGGACGAGCGCAATGATACAGCCGAGGAAGAGCAGGCTGGTGAAGATGGTGCCGAAGCCCAGGCCGCCATGCCTGGCCGATCGCGACAGCAGGTCACCGAAGGAGGCGCCGAGCGGCCGCGTCAGGATATAGGCGAGCCAGAAGGCCAGGATGCCGTCGAGATTGAGCAGCCAGTAGGCCAGCACGATGAGCGCGATGGCGCCGCCGAACAGCAGGCCTGTGGTGAGGTAGCCCATGTCGAAGCTTTCGGCGACGAGATCGCCGCCGGCGGTGCCGAGCGCGAAGGTCAAGAGGATCGCCAGCCAGTAGAAGATTTCGCGCCTGGTGGTGAAGATGGTGTGGATCGACAGCGTCCGTTCGCTGGCGTACCAGACCGCGAATGTCGCGGCGAGCGCAACCGAGAAGGCGATGGTCGTGGTCTGCAGGCGCCCGCCGAAAGTGTCGACGAGATTGTCCGTCACCAGGGTGCCGACGATGCTGATCAGCACCACCGCCAGCCAGTAGGCCCACGGCACGTAACGCTTCTGCGCAAACTGCAGGACGAGGGCAGCGATCAGGATGCCGGTCATGATCAGCGAGGTGACGGTCAGCCCAAGCCCGATCGTGTCGGCAAGATAATCCGCCGCGGTCTCGCCGGTGGTGACCGCCATCAACTTGATCACCCAGAAATCGAGAGTGACGTCGGGAACCCTGTTGTGGCTCGGTGGGGCGGGTTGTTGCCTGTTGGGCGCGAGCATGGCTGAAGTCCTGAGGTCGACGGTTGCGGCGGTGGCGATCCGCGCAGCGTAAGCAAACGAGTTCACGCCGGCCTGTCCGGCGGCATACAAATTCGTAAGAATGGTCGTGGGCCGCGCAAAGGTCCTTTACGAACGCCCGGCGCTGCGCCGATAGAGGGCGTGCGCCTTTCATCCGCCATCAATGTCATGCCCATTGCTCACGGGCACTCGTCAGTGCCCCAGGAAACACCAAATGACCTACGCTACCCTCAAGCCGGTTTCCCAGGCCTTCGAGCAGCGCAAGCGCCTGATCTTCGTGCGAGTTGCGGCGGCGCTGGCGGTGTTGCTGCTGTTTCTCACCAAGCCGGGGCTGAGCGAGGGCTCCGACGGGCACGAAACGATCGAATTCTTCGGCTTTTGCCTGGTGCTCGTCTGTGTCGTCGGGCGGCTGTGGAGCATTCTCTATGTCGGCGGCAAGAAGAACGAGGAACTGGTCTCGACGGGACCGTTCTCGACCACGCAGAACCCGCTCTATTTCTTCTCGACGGTCGGCGCGGTCGGCATTGGATTGCTCTACGGCTCGCTGATGGCGGCCGTGGCGCTGGGCCTTGCCAGCTTTTTCATCTTTCGCGTCACGGCGCGCAAGGAAGCCGAATTTCTGCTCGGCAAGTTCGGCCCGGCCTATCTTGCCTACACCAAGAGCACGCCCCGGTTCTGGCCAAACCCGCTGCTCTACCGCGACGATGACGAACTGCAGTTCTCGACGCGGGCTTTGAAGCGCACGTTTTTCGACGGGCTCTATTTCCTCGCCATCTTCCCGGCCATCGAACTGGTCGAGCATTTCCGGGCGACCGGCATGCTGTTTCCGGCCTTCGTCACGCTCTACTGATCAGCTGGCTCTAGCTGCCGAGCGGATGCGGCATGTAGCCGACGAAGCCTGATATCTTCCAGCTGCCGCCGACCTTGCTGCAGAAATACAGCGTCTGCCATTTCAGCCGGTCGACGCTGCCGTCCGCCTTGGCGACCGAGCCGTCGAACTTCTTGTGCAGCACGGCGCGGTCGCCGTCGACGTCGATGTCTCGCATGTTGGTGACGCGAAACAGCGCCTCGCGCAGCGGCTCGGCGAATTTGGTCGCCGCCGTCTCTTCGGCCTGGCGCAGCCATTCGTCGCGATAGACTTCGAGCCTTGGAAACTGCAGCCGCCAGGCGTCGGCGTTGTGCAGGAAATGCGCATGCATGCCGAAGAAGCTCTCGGCGACGAAATCATCCTCGACCATAGCCCAGTCCTGGCCGATGAAAGCGTCGATGTCGCGCCGCACCAGCATTTCCCAGAGCGCGTGGCGATCGGCATCGCCTGATGGAAACGGGTTCTTGTCGTAGGTCATTGCTGGTATCTCCGCTCTGGCAAATGCGTCTGTGCGGTGCGGCTTCCAAGCCGCCCGTCAGCGCGTACGATGCAAGGGCTCTTGTAATAAAGCAACGCAGATTTCCAAGAATGTTGCTTTCCAACAAGGCCCCTATGAGGATCGGCCGGATCGGCGTAAATGTCGATCGAAGCGGGCGCTGCAATGGCACCCCGTCCTGTCATCAGAGGAGGCTTGTCCCTTGCCGAAACAGTGTTTTGGAACGTCGCATGTGCCGTTGTCGCCCGCCGTGCGGGCAGGCGATCTCGTCTATGTCTCGGGCCAGGTTCCCGTCGGCAGCGACGGCATCGTGGTCAAGGGCGGCATATCGGAACAGACCGAGCAGGTGCTCGCCAACGTCAAGGCCGCGCTGGCGCTGGCCGGCTGCACCATGGACGATGTGGTGAAGACCACCGTGTGGCTGGAAGACGCGCGCGATTTCGGCGCCTTCAACGCGGTCTATGCCAGGCACTTTCCGAAGAACCCGCCGGCCCGCACCACGGTCGAATCGCGGCTGATGATCGATATCAAGATCGAGGTCGAGGCGGTCGCCTATCGGCCTCTGTAAGCAAAGCAACGAGCGGAGGTTACCCCATGCAATTCGACCTCCTGCTGAAGGGCGGACGGCTGATCGATCCGGCCGCTGGCCTCGACTCGCTGCGCGATGTCGCCATCGCCAATGGCCGCGTTGCCGCGGTCGACGCCGATATCCCGGCGGACAGCGCCGCGCAGATCGTCGATGCCGCCGGCTGCATCGTCACGCCGGGCCTGGTCGACCTGCACAGCCACGTCTATTGGGGCGGCACGTCGCTTGGCGTCGATGCCGACCGGCTGGCCGCCAAGAGCGGCACCACCACCTTCATCGATGCCGGCAGTGCGGGCGCCGGCAATTTCCTCGGCTTCCGCCGCCATGTCATGGAGCGCTCGAAGGTTCGCATCCTGGCCTATGTCAACATTTCCTTTGCCGGCATTTTCGGCTTCTCGCAGACGGTGTCGGTCGGCGAGTGCAGCGATCTCAGGCTCTGCGAGCCGCGCGAGGTTGTGGCTGCGGTGCGCGAGCACCGCGATGTCGTGGTCGGCGTAAAGGTTCGCTCGGGCAAGCATGCCGGCGGCACCAGCGGCATCGCGCCGGTGGATCTGGCGCTGGAGGCCGCCGACCAGGCCGGCCTGCCGCTGATGGCGCATATCGACGAACCGCCGCCCGGCCGCTCGGAAGTGCTGCCGCGCCTGCGCAAGGGCGACATTCTCACCCATTGCTTCCGGCCTTTCCCGAATGCGCCGGTGTTCGCTTCCGGCGCGGTGCGGCCCGACATGCGGCTGGCGCGCGAGCGCGGCGTCATCTTCGACATCGGCCACGGCATGGGCTCGTTCGATTTCGCCGTCGCCCGCGCCATGCTCGAAGAAGGGCTGGCGCCCGACGTGATCTCGAGCGACGTGCATCTCTACTGCGTCGACGGTCCCGCCTTCGACATCCTCGTCTGCATGTCGAAGCTCCTGGCGCTCGGCATGCCGCTGGTCGAGGTCCTGCGCGCCGCCACGCAAGCGCCGGCGCAGGCGATCGCGCGGCCTGACCTGGGCACACTGGCCATCGGCACGGTCGGCGACGTCGCCGTGCTCCGTCAGCGCCCGGGCCGCTTCACCTTCGTCGACGCGGTCGGCGCGTCATTGGTCGCCGACCAGAGGCTGGTGTGCGAAGGCATCGTTATCGGCGGCACCTGGTGGCCGAACGAAGCGGTCAACGATGTCAGCGAGACTGAGCGGTTTGTGGCGCATGCCGCGCATACCCATGTCGAGGTTGCGGCGAGGCACTTTGGGCATCGGCACGACTAGCTGATCTCGCCAGCTTGTGCCTGTCTTGGGGCGGCTGCGCGTTTGGCGAACGGCTTCCCCCACTCCGTCGCCGCTTCGCAGCGCCACCTCTCCCCCCTCTGGAGGGAGAGGAAGGGAGCCAAGGCCGATGAACTCGCGCCGTTCCTCTCCCCCGTCGATCGGGGGAGAGGTGGCGAGCGAAGCTCGACAGAGTGGGGGTCGACTTTACCCGGCGTTGCTCACCGCCCCGTAAACCGGCGTCTCAATGCCTTCCATCCGCGCCTTGACCTGCAGCGCGACATATTTGGAATAGAAGCGCGACAGCGCCAGATTGCCGCCGTGGAACCAGAGCGCTTCCTGCGCCGTCGGCTTCCACATATTGCGCAGCTCGCCTTGCCAGGGGCCGGGGTCGCCCTTGACGCCCGAGCCAAGACCCCAGCACGGGCCGACCTTGTCGGCGACTTCGCGCGAGACGATCGCGGCGACATTCTCGTTCATCGACTGATAGCCGGTGCAGGCGATGATGGCGTCGGCGGCGAGTTCACTGCCGTCCTCGAACAGGATGCCGCTCGGGGTCAGCGACTTGATGGCGACGCCGCTGCGGATGCCGATCTTGCCGTCGATGATCAGGTCGGAGGCGCCGACATCGATGTAGTAGCCGGAGCCGGTGCGGTAGGCCTTCATCAACAGGCCGGTCTCGTCGTCGCCGAAATCGATGGCGAAGCCGGCGGCGCGCAGGCGGTCGTAGAAGGCCGCGTCGCGCGCCTTGATCACCTCGTAAAGCGCCCGCTGGCCCTTGGGCACCAGCGCGAACGGCGTCGAGGCGACGATCATGTCGGCCTTCTCGGTGGTGATGCCGCGCGCCAGTGCGTCTTCCGAGAAGATCTCGAAGCCCACTTCCATCAGCGTGTCCGACTTGACCACTGTCGTCGGCGAACGCTGGATCATGGTGACCTCGGCGCCGCTCTCCCAGAGGTCGACGCAGACATCGTGGCCGGAGCTTGCAGCGCCAATGACGGCGACCTTCCTGCCGCGGAATTTGTCGCCGCTGGCATACTGGCTGGAGTGCAGCAACTCGCCCTTGAACCGGCCGGCACCCGGCAGATCGATCCGCCGTGGCGGGCCGTAGGCGCCGGTGGCGAAGACGATGTGCTTGGGCTTCAGCGTGATCTGCCGGCCGACGCGGTCGACGACCACGGTCCAGACTTTTTCGGCCTCGTCATAGCTGGCGCTGAGGCATTTGGTGGCGACCCAGTAGTTGAGCTCCATGACGCGCGTATACATTTCCAGCCAGTCCCCCATCTTGTCCTTGGGCGTGAACACCGGCCAGTTTTCGGGGAAGGGAATGTAGGGCAGATGGTCGTACCAGACCGGATCGTGCAGCACGAGCGTGCGGTAGCGGTTGCGCCAGGAGTCACCCGGCCTGGCATTCTTCTCGATGACGATGGCCGGCACGCCGAGCTGGCGCAGTCGCGCCCCCAGCATGATGCCGCCCTGGCCGCCGCCGATGACCAGGCAATAGGGCTGTTCATCAGTGCCGAGTTCGCGCGTCTCGCGCGCCCGCGCCTCCGACCAGGTCTCGCGCTGGGGATCGGCCTTGTGGCGCACGCCGAGCGGCCGCGCCGCGCCCTTGCGCTCCTCGAAGCCCTTGAGGTCGGCCATCGCCGTGAACAATGTCCGGCAGCGGCCGTCGCGCAGCCGCATGATGCCCTCCCCCCTGGCCACCACGGTTTCGAAGCTGAACCACGCCTCGATGGTGCCGTCGTCCGAGGTCGCCTCGCCGGTCAGCCGCCACGCGCTCGGCTTGGCCGTCGCCAGCGTCGTCGCCAGCATGTCGGCGATCGCCGCGCGGCCTTCCATGGTCGTGATGTTCCAGGTGAAGGTCAGGAGATCGCGCCAGTAGCAATCGTCGACGAAGAGGTTGCTCGCCGCCGCCACGTCGCCGGCTGCGAGTGCCTGCGCCAGGGATTCGAGCCATGCGGCTGCCTGTTTCGTGGGTGCTATTTCGAGCATCTCTTTCCCTCTTCCTGCGTGCGTCTAATCTGTGTTGGAATGGCAACTGTCGAACCCGGCGCCGTCCCCCATCCTCCCCCCCGGCCCCTCTCCCCCTCTCCGCGGGG
>NZ_RZQA01000317.1:0-6526 GCF_004022915.1 Mesorhizobium sp. M7A.F.Ca.US.006.04.2.1 | reverse complement strand
GTCTATGCGCGGCCCTGGTCGGGCGGGCGCGGCGCACGGGTGGCGATCGTCATCGGTGGGCTTTCGGTTTCGCAGACCGGCACCCAGGCGGCCATCGCCAAGCTGCCGGCGGAAGTGACGCTGGCCTTCGCGCCGCAAGGCAACAGCATCGGCCGCTGGATGCAGGCAGCCAGGCAGAGCGGCCACGAGATCGTCATGCAGGTGCCGCTCGAACCGTTCGATTATCCCAAGGTCAATCCGGGACGCAACACGCTGACGGTGGCGGCGAGCGCGGACGAGAACCTGAAGAGCCTGCACTGGGCGCTGTCGCGGACGACCAACTATACCGGCGTCATGAACTATATGGGCGCCCGCTTTTCCGCTGACGCGGCGGCGATGGAGCCGTTCATCGCCGAGCTCGGCAAACGCGGCCTCGCCTATATCGATGACGGCTCGTCGGCGCGCAGTCTGGCGCCGGATCTGGCGCTGAAAGACGGCGTGCCCTTCGTCGCCGGCGACATGGCGATTGATGCCGTGCAGGATCGCGGCGAAATCCTGAAGAAGCTCGACAGCCTGGAGGCGACCGCGCGGGCCAAAGGCACTGCCGTCGGCATCGGTTCGGCCTTCGACCTGACGGTCGATACCGTGTCATCCTGGGTGGTCGAGGCCAAGAAGCGCGGCATCGAGATCGTGCCGATTTCAGCGGTGGCTATCGATCCGCAAAAAGGCTAGCCCTCGGAAGACGGCTGGAAAGAGTGACTGATGCCAAAGACGAACAAAATCGACCGCGAAACGCTGCCTTACCGACCCTGCGTCGGGCTGATGATCCTCAATGCCGAGGGCCTGGTCTGGGTCGGGCACCGCATTGCCGAACCGGACAGCGAATTTGCCGGCACGACGCAGCTCTGGCAGATGCCACAAGGCGGCATCGACGAGGGCGAGGAGCCCCTGCAGGCGGCCGAGCGCGAGCTCTATGAGGAGACCGGCATGCGCGGCGTCTCGCTACTGGCCGAGGCGCCGGACTGGATCAACTATGATTTGCCGGAGCATCTCGTCGGCATCGCCTTCAAGGGCCGGTATCGCGGCCAGACGCAGAAATGGTTCGCCTTTCGCTTCCACGGCGATGTCAGCGAGATCCAGATCAATCCGCCGCCGGGTGGCCACACCGCCGAGTTCGACAAATGGGCATGGCGGCCGATGCAGGACCTTCCTGACCTGATCGTGCCGTTCAAGCGCCATGTCTATGAGGATGTGGTGGCGGCGTTCCGGCATCTGGTGCGATAGTAGGGGAGTAGGGGAGTAGGGGAGTAGGGGAGTAGGGAAGTAGGGAAGTAGGGAAGTAGGGAAGTAGGGAAGTAGGGAAGTAGGGTTGAATGTTCTGTTGCGGTCCGCGCCAAATTCTACTGACTACTGACTAACCCATCCACCACAAGAACGGTCGCCATGAACGACGCCGCCAAGAGGTCACTGCCCGAAGAGGTCACCACCACGAGCGAAGTGGCGGCTGGGGCCATCCTCACCATCGATCTCGGTGCAATCCGTGAAAACTACCGCCGGCTGAAGACGCGGTTGGGCGATGTTGCCTGCGCTGGTGTGCTCAAGGCGGACGGCTACGGCCTTGGCGCCGGCCAGGTCGGGGCGGCACTGCTGCGCGAAGGCTGCGATATCTTCTTCGTTGCGCTTCTGGGCGAAGGCGTCGCCCTGCGCCGCTCGCTTGGGGCCGGCCCTGCCATTTTCGTGTTGAACGGCATTCCGCCCGGTGCCGAGCCGGACGCTGTGGCAGCAAACCTTTGCGCTGTTATCAACAGCCACGAGCAACTGGCAGCCTGGCGTGCTGCGGCCCGCCGCGCCGGCCGAAAACTGCCGGCCGCGGTCCAGGTTGACAGCGGCATGTCGCGGCTCGGCATGGCGCCTCGGGATGTGGATCGCGTTGCCGCCGATCCGCAGGCCTTCGACGGCATCGACATCAGGTTCGTGATGAGCCATCTGGCCTGCGCCGACGAGCCGGAGCATCCGGCCAATGAGAAGCAGCGGTCGGTGTTCGAGCGGCTGCGCGCAATGTTGCCGAAGGCGCCGGCGTCGCTGGCCAATTCCTCCGGCATCTTTCTTGGGCCGTCCTTTCACTACGATCTCGCCCGCCCCGGTGCCGCCCTCTACGGCATCAATCCGACGCCGCCAAAGTCCAATCCGATGCTGCCGGTGGTGCGGCTGCAGGCAAAGGTGGCACAGACGCGCAGCGTCGAAAAGGGCGCCGGCGTCGGCTATGGCCACAGCTATCATGCGCAAGGCCCGCTCAGGCTGGCGACGATTTCGTTCGGCTACGCTGATGGCTGGCAACGCCGCGCCGCGTCCGCCGCCTGGTTCGAGGGCGTGCGGCTACCTTTCGTCGGGCGGGTGTCGATGGATTCGATCATTCTCGACATTTCCGCCCTGCCGGGCGGCAGGCTGCGCGAGGGTGATCTGGTCGAACTGCTCGGTCCCTCGCAAAGCGTCGATGACGCCGCCGGCCATGCCGGCACCATCGGCTACGAGATCCTGACCAGCCTCGGCCCGCGCTTCCACCGGCGCTATGTCGGCGGTTGAGCGGTTTGGCCGCGCTTGACAAGCGGACGCCTGTCGGCAAGGCTCCATGCATGAGCAACCCAGCTTATATCAGAACCTTGTTCAGGGTCTGCCCGATCGCGGGATCGTAGCCCCGGCGCGGTCGCCTTTTGGCGTCCGTCCGAACCGGGGCATTTCTACCTGACATTATCATTCCCGAGCCAGACAGCTTCGCGGCTGCCGGTTTTTCATCAAGCCACCGTTTGCGCGGCGGCAGGCGCGCGTCTGTTCGATGCGCCAAGTCATGAGGTTTGCCATGCAACATGCAACAGGATTGCGTCCACCGAGTCGGCTTCTGGTCACCGATGCCGACCATCTCAGGCTGACGGGCCTGGCGCGGGCGTCGCTCGACCGCGTGCCCGAGACGGCCGAAGAATTGCTTTCGGAGATGGACCGTGCCGTTGTCACGGCAGCGGCTTCCATGCCGGCCAATGTCGTGCGGATGGGCTCGGCGGTGACAATCCGCAACGATGGCGGCAACATCCAGCGCGTCACGCTGGTCTATCCCGGCGAAGCAGACATCAGTGAAAACAGGATCTCGGTGCTGACGCCGATGGGGACGGCGCTCATCGGCGCGACCGCTGGGCAGACGGTGTGCTGGAGCAGCCGTGGCGGCCGGGAACTGTCGGCGACCATCGAAGTGGTCGATACGCCGGCCTGCGGGCGGGAGGGGGCCTGATCATGGAGACGGTGATGACAGGCGCGAATTTCCAGCTGACGACAAAGGACTTCGCCGTCCTCGAAATCATGTTGGAGCGTCGGCGGGCTTTCGCGGATCCGATTGTTCCAATGCTTGAAGACAAGCTTTCCAAGGCCGAGGTCGTCGCGATCGATTCGGTCGGATCCGATATCGTGACGCTGAACAGCAGGCTGGTATTCCGTGTCGATGCCGGCCCCGCCCAGACCCGGACCCTGGTGCAGAACGAGGTGCGCGGCCCGGTCGGCTCCAGCCTGTCGATCATGACAAGGCGGGGGCTTTGCATGCTCGGCATGGCCGAGGGCCAGACTGCATGGATCGAACAGGCCGACGGCAGGCGGGAGTCGGTCCTGATCGCGACCGTGCTCTACCAGCCGGAGGCCGCGCGGCGTGCCGTTAGGGAGAAATCCCAGGCCGAGGCGCGACGGCCGCATGGGCTCACCCTCGTCTACAGCGCCGCAGCCGATTGGCGGCCCCTTGGCGAAAGGGCCGGAATGCGGCAGACAGGGGACGACGACCCCGGTCCTGCGGCGGCGTGAACAGGCAACACTGCATGATCTCGAAAATCGGCATCGATTTTCGCCGGGGATCATGCGCAAATCGGAATGCGCCGCGTCCAGGCGTCCTCAAGGGCGTGCGACGCGGCAAGGAGTGAACGATGAAGATCATGGTGCTGGGCGGCGGCGTCATCGGAGTGACCACGGCGTACTTTCTCGCCGAGGCCGGCCACGAGGTGACGGTTCTCGACCGCCAGAAAGGCCCGGCGCTGGAAACCAGCTTCGCCAATGCCGGCGAAATTTCGCCCGGCTACGCCTCGCCCTGGGCCGGCCCCGGCATTCCGCTGAAGGCGATCAAATGGCTGCTGATGAAGCATGGCCCGCTGGTGGTGCGGCCGGCCTTCGATCCGCATATGTGGACATGGCTCATCAAGATGCTGCGCAACTGCACGGCCGAGCGCTATGCGATCAACAAGGCGCGCATGGTGCCGCTGGCCGAATACAGCCGCGATACGCTCAAGGCGCTGCGCGAAGCGACCGGCATCGCCTATGACGAGCGGACCCAGGGCACGCTGCAGCTGTTCCGGACGCAAAAGCAGCTTGACGGCACCGGCGGCGATGTCGAGGTGCTGAAGAAGTATGGCGTGCCTTACGAGATCCTCGACCAGGACGGTTGCATCGCGGCTGAGCCTGGCCTTGCCGGGGTGCGCGAAAAGTTCGTCGGCGGCCTCAGGCTGCCGCACGACGAGACCGGCGACTGCAAGATGTTCACCGACAGGCTGGCCGAACTCTGTGTGGCCCGTGGCGTCAAGTTCGAGTACGACGTGACGATCTGGCGCGTCATCCGCAGCCGCAACCGCATTGCCAATCTCAGCACCAGCAAGGGCTGGAAGACCGCCGACGCCTATGTGATGGCGCTGGGCAGTTATTCGGCGGGTTTCATGCGCCGGGTGAAGCGGCCGATCCCGGTCTATCCGGTCAAAGGCTATTCGATCACCGTGCCGATCAAGGACGCCGCCGCGGCACCGGTGTCGACGGTGATGGACGAGACCTACAAGGTGGCGATCACCCGGCTTGGCGACCGCATCCGGGTTGGCGGTACGGCCGAGATTTCCGGTTTCGACCTCAGGCTGCACGAATCGCGGCGGCGCACACTGGAACACTCGGTCGGCGATCTCTTTCCTGGCGCCGGCGCGATGCGGGACGCGACGTTCTGGTGCGGGCTGCGGCCGATGACGCCGGATGGCCCGCCGCTGATCGGCCGCACCGAGCTTTCCAATCTCTATCTCAACACCGGCCACGGCACGCTCGGCTGGACCATGGCTTGCGGCTCGGGCAAGGTGCTGGCCGACATCATCTCCAACCGGGTGCCTGACATCGACGTCCGCGACCTCGCGCAGGAGCGCTATCTGCGCTAGAGAGTCAGAACGCCTGCCGGACCCAGTCCTCGTCGAAAAGCAGCCGATACGCCCACGGGATCGTCACATTGGTGGCGACCGGATTGGAGTGGGCGACATAGTCGTCATAGATCGGCTTCATCCTGGTGTAGAAGGCCGGATCGAGCACCATCATGCCGTTCTCACTGTCGTGGAAGAAGCTGCGGTTGTTGAGGTTGACCGACGAGATGGCGACCAGCCTTTCGTCGATCATCATGATCTTGGAATGCAGCACCACGTCAGGCGCCTTGAATTCGCGGATGTTGATGCGGTCGCCATATTTCTCGACGAACAGCTTGTTGAGCGCGGTGAGGAACTTGCCGCCGATATCGCCCTTGAGATCGATGCGGCCGACAATGTCGATCCTGACGCCGCGCGCGAGCGCCCGGTCAACAGCCTGGGCAAGCTTGGGCGTCAGGTTGAGATAGGGGTTGACGATCTGGATATGGTGCTGGGCGGCGTCGACCAGCTCGACGAAATAATCCTCCAGCGCATGGCCATCCTCGTAGGGCACTGAAATGAAGTGCCGCGCCGTGCCTGAGGGGCGGCCGCCGGCGGACCGGACCGGAATGGAGAAGGGGCGCGCCAGATTGGTGTCGGCGTCGCGCAGCCACACTGTCGAAAGATGCGCGGCAAGGGTCTCGACCGTGGCCGGATCGGCGAACTCGACGTCGAAGTCGCTCCAGTTCGAATAGTAGTTCAGCGAGAATCCATCGGTCTTGCCGTATTGCTCAAGGTCGGGATAGCGCGACAGATCGATCGGCTGGTGGAACAGGAAGCCGTCATGGATGTTGCGGCCGCCGATGATGGCGCGCGACCGCCGTGGATCGTCGGCAAGCGTCGCCAGCATCTTGACGTGATGGACCTTGTGCAATTGTGAAATCTGCTCGTCGATCGGCGCGCCCCGATCCGCCCGCCAGCGATATTCCTGCAGCCCGACATTGGGGAATTCGGCCGCCAGCCGATGCAGCATGGTGTCGTCCTTGTCGCGCTCCAGCACGTCGGTGACCAGGATGCGCACCTTGGTGCCGAGGGCTGCATGATGACGGATCAGCCGTTCGATGATGCGGCCGGAGAAGTCGGCCTTGAACTCCAGGGATGACAGATAGATTAGCTTCAGTTTTGGGGCCCTGGAGAAGTCGAGCGGCAGCTCCGGGTCGCCCTTGTCGATGGCGCTGTCGGACAGCGGCGCTCCCATCAGCGCCTCGACCTTGGCGTTGAAGCCATCGCGCGATTTGCGCAGCAGGCGCGGCTTTCCGATCGGCAAGGCACAGGTCTGCGACAGCCAGCGGCTGGCATAGAAGGCGCGGCTGAGC
>NZ_RZQA01000316.1:0-6536 GCF_004022915.1 Mesorhizobium sp. M7A.F.Ca.US.006.04.2.1 | reverse complement strand
GCCGACCGCCGAAGTCTGGCGCGGCAACGGCCATCGCCGCCGTCTCGAACGCGCCGAGGTCGATCTTGACGGGCTGGCGGTCGAGGACAGCGAGGGCAAGCCGACGACACTCGCCGGGCTGCTCGACGAGACCTATACGGACGGTTTTCTGGTGCTCAAGGACGGCAAGGTTGCCTATGAGCGCTATTTCAACGGCATGGACGAGCGCACGCTGCACCTGTCGCAGTCGATGGCGAAGTCCGTCACCGGTTCGGTGTTCGGCATACTGGTCGGGCGCGGCCTGATCGATCCGGCCAGACCGGTAAGCGACTACCTGCCGGAACTCGGCGCTACCGGCTGGGCCGGCGCCAATGTGCAGCATGTGCTGGACATGACCAGCGGCGTCCGTTTCTCCGAGGAATATACCGACCGCTATTCCGACATCGGCCAGGTCGATGTCGCCACCGGCTGGAAGCCGGTGCCGCTTGGCAGCGATCCGGATTTTCGCTGGCCCTCGCACATGTTCGAACTGATCCTGGGCTTGAAGGAAACGGTCCGTCCGCACGGGGCTCAATTCGAATACCGCTCGATCGAGACCGATGTGCTCGCCTTCATCATGGAGCGGGTGACAGGCAAACGGCTGCCGCAACTGGTTTCGGAAGAACTCTGGCAAAAGCTCGGCGCCGATGAAAGCGCCTGCTTCACGGTCGACAGCGCCGGCTATGCGGTGGCCGACGGCGGTTTCAACGCGACGCTGCGCGATTATGGCCGCTTCGGCCAATTGATCCTCGACAATGGTGGCGGCGTCGTGCCGGCCGGCTGGGTCGAGGACACGCGCAACGGCAGGCATGGGCCGGACTTCAGCCCCAGCCTGCCGGAGGGCAGCTATCGCAACCAGTTCTGGATCGAGGACCCGCGCTCGCGCGCACTGATGTGCCGCGGCGTGTTCGGTCAGATGATCCATATCGACTGGAACACCGGAATGGTCGTGGTGAAGCTTTCGACCTGGCCGGATTTCGCCAATGGTGCCTATTCCATAGCGACGCTGAAAGCCGTGCACGCTATCGCCACGGCACTTCGCTGAGCCCCCACAAAGAAGAAACGACCCGGAAGGAAACGCCATGACCGGCAAAACCGTGTTCGAGACCCGCTATGGCTTCCGGCGCAACCAGGTCGTGCTCGCCAATTGGCGCGAGAACCCGTTCAACCGGTGGTCGTTCCAGAATCTCGGCGAACTGGTGCCGACCGCCCGGGTGACGGCGACGTCGGGCGTTGTCGAAACCCCCGTGCGCGATATGGGCGGCCTGCTCGGCGAGAAGGTCGCGATCGCCGGCACACCGGAGACAGTGGCTGATTTTCTCGCACGTTCGAGCACCGACGCACTGACGGTGATGAAAGGCGGCAGGATCGTCGGCGACTGGTTCGCGCCGCATATGGATTTCGGCGCCCGCCACATCATCTTTTCGATCAGCAAGTCGCTGACCGCCATCATTGCCGGCATACTGGAAGGCGAGGGGGTGTTCGACCCGGAAGCGCCGGTGACGGCCTACATCCCCGAAGCCGCCGGCTCGGCCTATGGCGATGCGAGCGTGCGGCATGTGCTCGATATGAGCGTCAGTCTCGATTTCGAGGAAGCCTATCTCGATCCGGAAAGTGCTTTCGCCCGCTATCGCCGTGCCACGCTGTGGAATCCGGGCGGCGGTACGGAGAGCCTGCGCGAATTCATCCTGACCCTGCAACGCCTTGCAGAGCCGCATGGCCAGACCTTCCGCTACCGCTCGCCGAATTCCGACCTGCTCGGCCTGCTGCTCGAGCGTGCGTCGGGCCAGCGGTTCACCGACCTGATGCGCGAGAAGCTGTGGCTGCCGCTCGGCGCTGTCAGCGAAGCCTCGATCGGCGTCGACATGGAGGGCACGGCGCGCACGGCCGGCGGCATTTCGGTGACGCCGCGCGACCTGGCGCGTGTCGGCGAGATGATGCGGCAAGGTGGCATGGCCAATGGCCGCCGCATCGTACCGGAAGCCTGGGTGCGCGACACGACCAGCACTGGCGGCAGTGCGGACGCCTGGCAGCGCGGCGCGATGCTGCCACTGTTTCCCAAGGGCCGCTACCGCAACAAATGGTACCAGACTGGACACGAGAACGGCGCCTATTGCGGCATCGGTATCCATGGCCAGTGGCTGTATGTCGATCCCAGGACCGAAGTGGTGATCGCCAAGATGTCGTCGCAGCCGCAGCCTGTCGACGATCCGCTCGATATCGAGATCGTCGCGTTCTTCGAGGCGCTCAGCCGGATAATCTAGCGCGGCTGTCCACCACATTAGCATACGCTTTCCTGTGGACCCGCCGGGCTGATCGAAGCGCGGCGGTTGGCGGGCCGGACGTCTGCGCCTATGGTCGCCGCTCTTTGGATGAGAGCAGGAACGACATGGCATCCGACATCAAGCGCATTGCAGCCATCATCGCGGCCGAGATCAGCGCGCGGCCCGAACAGGCGGCCGCGGCGATCGAACTGCTCGATGAGGGCGCGACAGTGCCGTTCGTGGCGCGCTACCGCAAGGAAGTCACCGGCGGGCTCGACGACACGCAATTGCGCGATCTTGCCGAACGCCTTGCCTATCTGCGCGAGCTCGACGCGCGCCGCGACACCATCCTTGGCTCGATCCGCGAACAGGGCAAGCTGACCGAGGAGCTTGAAGGCAAGATCGTCGCCGCCACCACCAAGGCGGAACTTGAGGACATCTACCTGCCCTACAAGCCCAAACGCCGGACCAAGGCCGAGATCGCCAGGGAGCGCGGGCTGGGGCCGCTGGCCGAAGCCATCTTGGCGAACCGCTCATTGGTGCCTGCCGAACTGGCGCTGGCCTATGTCAACGAAGAGGTGGCCGATACCAAGGCGGTGCTCGAGGGCGCGCGCGACATCCTGTCGGAACAATTCGCCGAGAATGCCGATCTGGTCGGCAAATTGCGCAGCTACATGAAGGAGCGCGCCTTCATGCGGGCCAGGGTGGTCGACGGCAAGCAGGAGGCCGGCGCGAAATTCTCCGATTATTTCGACCATGTCGAGCGTTGGGCAAATGTGCCGAGCCATCGCGCGCTGGCGATGCTGCGCGGCCGCAACGAGGAAGTGCTGTCGCTCGACATCGAGGTCGATGCCGATGACAGCTCACCGGTGAAGCCGGTCGAGCGGATGATCGCCGATGCCTATGCCATCGGCGGCAGCCTTGCGGGTGACAGATGGCTGATGGAGGTGGCGGGCTGGACCTGGCGTATAAAACTGTCGCTGCATCTGACGCTCGATTTGATGCGCGATCTGCGCGAGCGGGCGGAGGAGGAAGCGATCCACGTCTTTGCCCGCAACCTCAAGGATCTACTGCTGGCCGCTCCCGCCGGCTCGCGCGCCACGATGGGGCTCGACCCCGGCATCCGCACCGGCGTCAAGGTGGCGGTGGTCGACGGCACTGGCAAGGTGCTGACAACGACGACGGTCTATCCATTTCCGCCCAGAAACGATGTGCGTGGCACGCAGGCGGAACTCGCCAAGCTCATCCGCCTGCACAAGGTCGAGCTGATTTCGATCGGCAACGGCACCGGCAGCCGCGAGACCGAAAAGCTGGTGGCCGACATGCTGTCCGACATGCCGGCGGACGGTGGCCCCAAGCCACTGAAAGTGATCGTCAGCGAGGCCGGCGCCTCTGTCTATTCGGCATCGGCGACGGCGGCGGCGGAATTCCCCGGCCTCGACGTGTCGTTGCGCGGCGCCGTGTCGATCGCCCGGCGGCTGCAGGATCCGCTGGCCGAACTGGTCAAGATCGAACCCAAATCGATCGGCGTCGGCCAGTACCAGCACGATGTCGACCAGTACCGGCTCGGCCGCTCGCTGGAAGCGGTGGTCGAGGACGCGGTCAATGCCGTCGGCGTCGATCTCAACACTGCCTCGGCGCCGCTTTTGGCGCGCGTTTCAGGTCTGGGCGCATCGCTGGCCGACGCGATCGTTGCGCATCGCGATGCGACCGGGCCCTTCGCCAGCCGGAAGGACCTGCTCAAGGTGCCGCGGCTCGGACCTCGGGCCTTCGAACAATCCGCCGGCTTCCTGCGCATTGCCAATGGCAGCGAGCCGCTCGACGCCTCGTCGGTGCATCCGGAGGCCTATGGCGTGGCGAAGAAGATCGTCGCTGCCTGCGGGCGCGATGTGCGGTCGTTGATGGGCGACAGTGCCGCGCTCAAGGCACTCGACCCACGCGTCTTCGTCGACGAGCGTTTCGGCTTGCCGACGGTGCGCGATATCCTGGCGGAGCTGGAAAAGCCCGGCCGCGACCCGCGCCCAGGCTTCAAGACGGCGACCTTCGCCGACGGCATCGACGACATCAAGGATCTGAAGCCCGGCATGCTGCTGGAAGGCACGGTCACCAACGTGGCCGCCTTCGGCGCCTTCGTCGATATCGGAGTGCATCAGGACGGGCTGGTGCATGTCTCGCAGCTGGCCGATCGGTTCATCAAGGATGCGCATGAGGTGGTCAAGGCCGGCGACGTGGTGAAGGTGCGCGTCGTCGATGTCGACATCAAGCGCAAGCGCATCGCGCTTTCCATGCGCAAGGATAGCGGCGAGGGTGGTGCTCCGCGCAGCGGACCGCGCGACAATGGCGGCAGGCCGGCGCCACGTTCGCCGGCACCCCAGCAACGCCAGCCGGAGCGGCCGGCGCAACAGGGAGCGTTCGGTGCTGCTTTGGCGGATGCGCTGAAGCGAAAGTAGCTACCACGCCAGAACGGCCGGTTCCTTCTCGACCTGGCCCAGCAGCCAGTCGCGAAAACTGGCGACCGGCGGATGGCCGCGCTTGTCGTGCGGGACGACGAGATAGTAGGCACTGCGGCTTTGCATGGGCTGGCCTGGCGCCGGCACCAGCTGGCCGCGCTGCAATTCGCCTGCAATGAGGATCAACGGCAGCAGCGCCACGCCGAGCCCCGCCATGCAGGCTTGGGCGGCGGTGCCGAACTGTTCGAACTGCATGCCGGGCCCGGTCGGCGCGCTCAGGCCCTGATGCTCGAACCATTCTGTCCAGGCGCCAGGACGCGTCGCCATGTGCAGCAGCGGCAAGCGGCCGATATCGGCCGTTGAGGCGATGGCGCGGCCGGCGAGGAATTCGGGCGACACGACCGGCGCCACGGTTTCGCGCACCAACAGTGTCGAGTCGGCCTCCGGCCAGTCCGGCAGGCCGTAGTGGATGGCGGCATCCAGCCTCTCCCTGGCGAAATCGAAGCGGCCGACGCGGGTGACGAAGTTGATGGTGATATCGGGATTGTTTTCGACGAAATCGGGGATCATCGGCATCAGCCAGCGCGTGCCGAAGGTCGGCAAAATGGCAAGGTTCAGGATACCACTATGCCGATTGCTCATCAATCCAAGGGCTGCGTCACGCAATTGCCCAAGTGCTGAACGCACCGCCTCGGCGTAGATCTCGCCCGATGTCGACAGCCTGACATTGCGGCTGTCGCGTTCGAACAGCCGGCGGCCGAACTGATCTTCCAGAAGTTTGATCTGGCGGCTGACCGCGCCCTGGGTCAGATCGAGCTCCTGGGCGGCGGCGGTGAAACTGCCGAGCCGGGCCACAGCCTCGAAGGCGGCAAGGGCGCTGATGTTGGGCAAAAGGCGGCGCTGGACACTCATGATCCATTCCTAATGCTCATTGATCGGTGAATCAATTTCGTTTGATTTTTTCGAGGCACAGGCCGATAGAACGGGCCAACATTTTGCTTCACGCGTGTCATCGTTTTGAGCGACATGCATTGGTTTGGGAGAACGTCATGGCCGCCGACAAGAACGCATTCGTCTGGGAAGACCCGTTCCTGATCGAGGGCCAGCTTTCGGAAGACGAGCGCATGGTGCGCGACGGGGCGGCCGCCTTCGCCGCCGACAGACTGGCGCCGCGGATCGAGGACGCCTACCTCAACGAGACCTTCGACACCGCGATCTTCCGTGAAATGGGCGAGGCCGGCCTGCTCGGCATCAACATCCCTGAAGAATTCGGCGGGCTTGGCGCGAACTACGTCACCTATGGGCTGGTCGCACGCGAAGTAGAGCGCGTCGATTCCGGCTATCGGTCGATGATGTCAGTGCAGTCGTCGCTGGTGATGTATCCGATCTATGCCTATGGCTCGGACGAACAGCGCAAGAAGTACCTGCCCAAGCTCGCCAGCGGCGAGTGGATCGGCTGTTTCGGCCTGACCGAGCCGGATGCAGGCTCCGACCCGGGCGGTATGAAGACGCGCGCCGAGAAGACCGCCAACGGCTACAAGCTGTCCGGTTCGAAGATGTGGATTTCCAACGCGCCCGTCGCCGATGTGTTCGTCGTCTGGGCGAAGCTGAAGGGGGAGAACGGCAAGGACGAGATCCGTGGCTTCGTGCTGGAAAAGGGCATGAAAGGGCTTTCGGCGCCGAAGATCGGCGGCAAGCTGTCGCTGCGGGCGTCGATCACCGGCGAAGTGGTGATGGAAGGCGTCGAGGTCGGTGAGGACGCGCTGCTGCCCAACGCAAAGGGCCTTGGCGGACCGTTCGGATG
>NZ_RZQA01000315.1:0-6542 GCF_004022915.1 Mesorhizobium sp. M7A.F.Ca.US.006.04.2.1 | reverse complement strand
CAGGTAAATCTGGCCTGGAGCCACCTTCTGGCGCGACGCTGGGAGCTGGCCGATTTTCACTTCAGCCTTGCACATGAGCAAAATGCCGGGAACCCCGCGACGTTGATTGCCTACGCGCTGGCCAGCTCCTTCATGGGTGATCATCAACGGGCATCGGAGCTTTCGAAGCGCAGTTTCGACCTCAATCCCATGCCCGACGCTCACTATCATGGCTACCAGGCGACCATTGCCTTTCTCGCCAATGATCTGGAGGGGTGCGTGGCCGCTGCGGTCAAGAGCGATCAACTGTTCGCCGACATCCACGGCTGGTCGGCGGCGGCACTTGCGTTGCTGAAACGCAACCGCGAGGCCGGGGATGAGTTCAGACGTTTTCTACGCAACCTAACGGCGGCGTGGCAAGGGCCGGGTAGGCTTGACCGCGCTGTCGCCGTGGAGTGGTTCAAGACCGCTTTTCCGATCCGGTTACCAGTCGATCAGGAGAAGCTGGCCCGTGGCATCGAATTGGCAGCCCAGTCGGGCTGACACGGCCGAACCGTTGCTCGCAATTGCGCCGGGTTTCACTTGCAGCGTGACATCACGTAGTCGCCGAGGCGCTTATGATATGCGCTCAAACGGTTTTTCTTTATTTGATCGGGCGGGCCGGCGTTCGGGTCGAGATTGTAGTGATCGGGAAATGTATAGTCCTCACCGGGTCCATCCGCCGGCGCAATGGTGGCGATCGTTTGCTCGACGTCGCCGGTGAAGGGAAAGGCGATGTTCACGATCAGGTCTTGGTCGAAGTATGGTTGGATGGTGATCTCCTCCCAGGTTTTGTCCCTGGGCGTCATGAACCCACGCAGCAGGTCCTTCATCGCCTCCTGATCTCCACTTCTGAAGATCGCTTGCTTGGCCGGATCCTTGATCAGGTCTCGGATGAATTCGCCAAGCGCCTCGAACTGCACATCTTTGAACTTCACCATGTCCACTTCCCCCGCTAAACCAGATTGAGCACTGTAGCGCTGCCGTTATCAGCGCTATTGAAAACCCTGACTGCCGAGCAGGCCGCCAAGCACTTCATCCGATACCTTCGCAGTATCATTGAGATCGAGCAGTCCTGCCAGCGTTTTTGGCTCTACGTCCGGAATGAGCCTGCGAGAGGTGATATCCGTATCGGCAGCCTTGAACAGTGCGGATGCGATCGTGGCGGCCACCACATAGGAGCCAACTGGGCCAAGATGGCTGCCGTCATTACCAAGAACGGACGCCTCCTGGATGATATAGTAGGAGAGAGGTGTTTGCCTCAGGAACTCCGGGTACCGTTGCAAAGCGGCCCGAAGTCGGCCGGCGTTGTAGACGTAACGTTTGGCGCAGGCGGCCGTGGGAAGCATGTCATTGCCCGTCAGGACCGGCACATCGATATTGTTGTCGCCCAGGGCGGTCTTCACCGCACCGGCCACGTCCTGCCCGGATGGCAAACCAAGGTCGTAACAGCGCCAGCAATCCATGAAGGCAACCGGCCGGACTGTGCCGTTCAATTCCGCACTCAGGCCGGCAATCGTCAGTTCTTTCGACAGGAATGGTCCTATGCGCCGGGCACTTTGAGCTTTCGACGGGGTGTCGGCTGAGGCAAACCGGTTCCAGTCGACAATCCAGTTCTCGGGTATTGGAATCTCCCCACCCGGGCGCAGGCTGGAAAAGGACAGCATTTTGCGCAGATTGGCTGGTTCTTCGACCGACCTGTCGTTCACGACATAGAACTGCCGGACCATGGCGTGGGCAAAGCGCGACGCACCGAAGGTGAATTCCAAAGGCAGCGCATTGAAAGTCTCAAGTGCCGAGACTCCGGCGCCAAGAAAATCGTCACTGGCGAAAAAATGGTCCCATATTTCCGGAGCCAGAACTTTTCTCAGATAGTCGTTGATGATCACAGTGCGGTAAACCGAGGTCAGATAGATCCTGGCACGCTTGTAAGCTTCTGCTGGGTCGGTGCCGATGCCAAGCAGTAGATCCACGATCCTGTTGTGGATGCCCATGAGTGTGCAGAGCAGTTGCGACAGGACAAGATTGTCGTCGTTTCGCGGATCCGCCACCAAGGGCCGATAAGGCGATCGTCGACCCTCGACACTGATAAACTTGCCCGAGAAGTCGATGCGCGGCAAATCACGGCCCTGCATGGTCTTACCGTCGACTGGAAGCATACTGTCTTTCATGCAAGGCAAGCCGATCGGAAAGCGGCAGGCCGACAGGTCCGCCCCATCCGCAACATCGTAGAGATGGGCGTCGACGATTGGCCCCCGCCCATAGAGCCCCGAAAGGTCAAGGCTTTGCGAGGACGCGTTCTTCAAATGATGGGTTTTGCCTGTCGGCTTGGGCAATCCGAATATTTGGCTGAAGACGATGTCATGGAACACGAATTGGCCGAAATAGGTAAAACCGGCTGGCGTAGGGCTGAGATCGCTGCCTTCAAGTCCATCGGTCGGGCCGACCATTTCCGCCGTGATGTCCAGCAAGCCTGCCTTGGTGCGGTCGATGGCGCTCTCGTCTTCGGTTGCGTCAAACAAGGCGATCGGCATGTCTGCCAGGGACGGGAAGAGCCTGATGCCTCGCAAGGTCGGCTTGTCGTTGAGGCCGTCGTCTGAATGCTGGTTTGACCGGTTCGGCACGTTAGCGGCTTCGAAGGAGGACGTTTCGCCGTGGAGCATCGAAGTAGACCTCGTTTTCCAGAAGGATGAATGCGGCCAGGCGAGTAGCTTGGCATGAATCCGAGAGTAGAAACAGACTTGCCCGTCGGTGGTTTGAATGGCGCGGCCCCAGAGCAGAACGACATTGCCGAGGCGATCATGACACTGACGGATCGAGCTTCGGGCCCGCCGAGACGGCGGTGAACAGCACACAGGACAGAATGACGCACGCACCCAGAAGCCCGTCGGGCGAAAGCCGTTCACCAAGCAGAGCGGCAGCGGAAATGGCGGCGAACACACCCTCTCCGCTGCAAATCACCGCCGCATGGGACGAAGTGGTGTAGCGCTGTGCAGAAGTCTGCAGGCAAAAGCCGACAGCGGTCGAGAACACACCAAGCATGATGAGTTCTGGCCATGCTGCCATAATTGCCTGAAATGTCATTGTGCCCTGCAGGGCGAAAGGTAGCGTGGCAACGGCCGTCCCGATGAACTGTGCGGCCGCCGTCGCGAAGGGATGGCCATGTGCCTGCACATGCCGCCCGAGTTCGACCGTCCACACTGCAAAACAGATTGCAGTCAGGACGGCGAAAGCGTCGCCGGCGGTTGCCGAACCATTGAAGCCGCCCGCCAGGAGAGCCGATCCCACGACCGTCAGAATTGCGACGAATAGGATCAGTGCACTTGGACGCTCCCTCATGATCAGCCACGCGGCGATCGGCGTGATAACAGTGGAAGCGCTGATAAGGAGGCTCGAGTTCGTCACCGTCGTGCTGACATAGGACAATTGCTGGACCACACAGCCGAGGGCAAAAAGTAGAACCACTCTCGCCACACTTGGAAACCAGCCGGTGTTGGTTTCGGGGTCGCGCTCCCGCACCGCGAATGGCAACGTCACCAGTCCGGCGATCACGCTGGTCAGGAAAACAACCGCCATGGGATCGAGGTGGGCCAGTATGGTCTTGTGGGACACATTGCCCACTCCCCAAATGAGCGCAGCAAGCATTAGCAAGGAATTTGCCTTGAATCTGGACATGATTGATCGCATCACCACAGCGGGCAATGGCTCCAACGGTTTGTGATCGGGTTTGAAAGCGATGATCGGGGCCGACGGACCCCGTCATTGTCGAGGTGGCTGGTGTTGCGCGGAAGAACGCGTCTTTTGGTTCGCGATCTATCCGGGGCCAGCACTCGATATATGTGATCTGCGCAAGACGGGGATGGTGGGCAGCAGGACGGGCTTTGGCGGTTCGTTCTGCTCGAAACTGACGCTGCGCTGAAGAAGCGGAAGGATGGCCTCCGGGGTTGCCGAAACCATTTGCGTGCATCGGGTTGACGAGTTCATGAAGCCAGCCTCAGACATGCTCTCGAAGACGCCGAGAAGTGGTGACCAGAAGCCTTTGAAATTCGCCAGGACCAGCGGCTTGCAGTGCCTTTCCAGCTTGCGAAGCGTCATGACCTCGGTCAGTTCCTCAACGGTTCCGATGCCGCCAGGCAAGGCTACAAATGCATCCGCGTAGTCAAACATGAGCTGTTTGCGGATACTCATGTCGGGAACTGAAATCGTCTGGCATCCCGATAATAGCATTCTCATCCGCTCGATCAGGAACTGCGGGGTGATCGCGATCACGGTTCCACCCCCTTCTGCTGCGGCAATAGCCACCTGGCCCATCAGGCCATCACAGCCACCGCCATAGACCAGGCGAATACCTGCTGCGGCTATCGTCTCGCCAAGGATGGTGGCGCAACGGGCGTGGTCGGGATCGTTGCCAAGCATGGCGCCGCCGAAAACGCAGATCGTGCCGATGCGTCGCTGCAAGGGATAGGAGCGGCCGATCTGTTCTGCGGAATTGTCGGATGATGATCCAAACATGGTGTCTCTCCAAATGAGGTTGGAATAGCGAAGCTTGATCAGCCGGCGGAATGATCGCGGGCTGCGCGAGGTTGGCTCGATCGGAACAGAAGCAGGTCAGCCCAGGACCAGAGCAGGTAACAAACGAGAAGGCTGGCGGGCGTAGACCAATGCTGTGGCTGTTCGACTTCGAATTTGAACAGCGATGCACAGAGTTCTGTCCCGGCGGCGATGAGGGCCGGCAGCCGGCTGAGAAGGACCATGACGCGAAACGGGTCGGGGCCGTATTCCGACAAGTTGAGGATCCGGACACCGGGTCGGTGGCAAGCACTGCCGAATTTTCCAACGGAATGAAGCAGGCCCGATGTCAACGCCAGCAACGGATGGCCAAGTTCAAACAGGGCCAGGCCAAGGCAAACGGCACCAACGCCGGACAGGAAATCACCCAGGCGGTTGAGATTTTCCCTAGGCTTGAGACGCCCGTTCCAGGCGCGATGGTAGATCTCGCCGCTGGCGAAGAAGATCGCCGTCGCCGAGGTCATTGCGATCGCAGCGAAATTGCCGGTCAAATAATGGCTGATGGCGGCCGGCGCGCCTGTCCAGAGGAGTTGGTTCAGATCGCCGGATACGAGAATCTGCGCCGTAATCCCCTGACAAAGACCAATGAGGTTGCCGACATTGTAGGCTCCCCCAGGGCCAGACATCCGTGCCGTTAACGCGCTGCGCCAAGCAAGGAGGCGCGGAGACCGGACCGTGAAGGATGAGGCTGTTTCGCGAGCTGAAATCTCGACTGGGGCTACACGCAGCGGCTTATTGATGTTGAGCGTCATGTCGGGTTCCTCCCTTATGACGCATGCTTTGCAGTGCTCCGCGTGATCTCAACGTGAATTGCGCTGGAATGGGTCCGTCCAGGCTAACAGGCAGATCGCATTGGCGGTCCCTGCAAGGTGACGGTTGATCTACTTCTCTCAATTGCCTCGGCCAGCCTTATCCCGCGGCGAGCTTCTGTGTCGGCGGGGCCTTGCAGCCCTGGCCGACGACATTGTCTAAGCGGGTCGCCTGCCGAGCCTCCATTGACAGCCATCCGGATGCACGGACCGCGAAGACCGGAAATCATCTCTCGACGATCATGCGAAGACACCGGGGAACGATGATCGTTATTTCACGCTGAATTACGCTGAGTTGCCCAACATCACAGCCGCAACGCCAGACTGACATCCGCAAAAGGCTGAGCGGTCGAACCTGAACCTCAACTGAATCCAAGGATGGAATTCGATCATGCTACGCAGCTTGACGAAAACATTCACCGCCATCTCGACAATCGCGGTTCTCATGGCACCTCTGATGACTCCCAATGCGGCCTACGCGAACAGCACCACCGTTCCGCGCAAATGCATAAACGGCGTGGCAAGGTGCGCATCTCGCTATCCAGCAAGCTTTCGAGACCACCCATTTCAATTCAGCGGGACAGTGCAACGCACCTTACTCCCGAGGTTGGCGCAACGCTCTCCGGGTCGGCATCCATCTCAAGCTCCTTCGAACGCCCGGCTTGTCTGAGGGTCTTCACAAAATGTTACGTAAGGGAACGTTCGCGCCTGACTCTTCTTAGGCAATCGAGGCGGTTGTCGCCTCGTGCATTGTGAAGGAGAAGAAGAATGCCCAATCAAGGTGGTAGCCACGAACAGCATGTGAAGGCAGGCCAGCAGAGCCACAAGAATGCCGACAATAAAAACCGTCAGCAACAGCAGGCCGCTGGTGGTGGTCAACGGCAGCAGGGCGATGGATCCGGCATGCGTGGTGGAACCCACGAACAGCACGTGAAAGCTGGCGAACAAAGTCACAAAAACCGCTGATCGCGGGTGATTTCAGCAGACCCACCCCGAAGTATCGGGGTGGGTCTGATTGCATCTGAAAGAGGTGCTATCGACGACGCTGCGGTTGGAGTCGCGAAAGTCGCCCCGGCGACTTTGCCGGGGCGACTTCAGTCAGGACGCCCAGTCAGGCAGCTTGCTCCAGGGCGCGCTCATTGACAC
>NZ_RZQA01000314.1:0-6554 GCF_004022915.1 Mesorhizobium sp. M7A.F.Ca.US.006.04.2.1 | reverse complement strand
CTCCAGCACATAGCCCTCGGCCATGAAGCCATTGTAGGTCATCTTGGGTGGTCGGTTGGCCAGGAACGGATCGGCGCGCGCCGCATCGGCAATGCAGGCCTCGAGCTCGGCCCTGGCGTCTTCGAGCCTCTGGCCGGGATAGGTGGCGACGCGCATCTCGAAGACACAGCGCGCCGGAACGCTCGATGTCCACTCGCCGCCTTCGATCTTGCCGAGGTTGAAGCGGATCGGATGCGGGTGATCATGGAAATGCCTGTCATCGACCTTGCGCGCGTTCCAGACGATTTCGAGCTGCTTCAGCGCCTGAATGATGACGAAGGCCTTTTCGATGGCATTGGCGCCGGCCGAAAATGCACCCGACGCATGCTGCGGATCGCCGTCGACCTCGACCCTGAACCAGATCGGCCCGACCTGCGCCCGCATCAGCCGCGGCTCCAGCGGTTCGGGAATGAAGGCGGCGTCGGCGCGATAGCCGCGCTGCAGGCATGCAAGCGCGCCATTGCCGGTGCATTCCTCCTCGACCACCGACTGGAGATACACGTTCGCGGCCGGCTGATAGCCAAGGCTACGCAAGGCGCTCAGTGCATAGAGGCAGGCGGACAGGCCGGCCTTCATGTCGCCGGCGCCGCGGCCATGCATCCAGCCGTCCTCGATCACCGGGTCGTAGGGATCGCGCACCCAGCGGTCGAGCGGTCCGGTCGGAACGACATCGATATGGCCGTTGAGGATCAGCGAGCGGCCGGTCGCGTTTCGCGGCGTGTGGGTAGCAACGACGTTGAAGGCATCGTCGTAAGAGACCGCCACGGGTGAAAAACCCGGCAGGTCGCGAATCTCATCGACATCGACGCGCCACATGTCGACCGCGTAGCCATCCGCCTCGTAGGCGGCGGCCATAAACGACTGCGCGGGGTGTTCCTCGCCACGTTGGGAGGGAAAGCGCACGAGGTCTTGCAGAAACGCGACCTGTCGGGCGAAGCCATCATCGACTGCCCTCAGAATGGCCTCATCCGCAATCCGCTCAGGCATCATATTTCACTTTCACCTGGATGATGTATCATATCTCATATACCATTCCTGTGAAATGCAAGAGGCATACGCGCCAAACTTTCAGTCCAGGACTTGCCGTTCGATACTGCCATGGTCTTGGGGGAGTTGGCATCGGATGCAGCAAGCCGATACTGCTATCTCTGGAAGACATGACGAGGAATGCGTTGATCACAGAAGACACGATGCCCGCCGAAATCACCGATCTCGCCATTGGCTACCATCGCCTGCCGGCTGGCAAGCTTGCCAATGCGGTGACCTGGATGGAAGCGCGCACGCCGCAGCCGGATCTCGCGCGCCCCTTGGGCATGACACGGATCACGACGCCCGATTGCGTTTCCTACCGGGCGATCTTTCTCGAGATCGGCGCACCCTGGCTGTGGGACCGCGTTTCCGAAATGTCCGATGCCGAAATCACCGAGCATTTCGCCGACCCGCGCCAGCATCTCTACTACGGCCACGACGAAACCGGCGCGCATCTCGGCATGGTCGAGTTCTTCGCCGCCGACTATAACGAGATCGAGATCACCTATTTCGGCCTGTTCCCGTCCCTGACCGGCCGCGGTTTCGGCAAACGGCTGATGGCCGGGGCACTGGAGCTCGCATGGCGTCTCAACCCGAGCCGCATCTGGCTGCATACAAGCAGCTTCGATCATCACAGCGTCATCGGATTCTACAGCGCCTGCGGGTTCGTGCCCTTCGCTACCGGATTTGAGATCGTCGACGATCCCCGTATCAAGGGAACCTTGCCGCGCGATGCCGCACCGCAAATTCCGCTGATCGAAGCGGAGTGGAGCGGCTGCGGCGACTCTCCCCCAGAGAGCTACAGGCTGTGCGGACCTAGATGAGAACAGCTCCGCAATCCGTCAGCCAAGCGTCGCCGCACCATCGCCGATGGGTGCGCCGCGAGACCATTCTGTCGACGCTGGAGCGTCATATCGACACGCGCATCGTGCTGTTCGCCGCGCCCGCTGGCTTCGGCAAATCGACGACGATGGCGCAATGGGCTGCGGAAATCGCACGCCACGGCAGGCTGACGGCATGGCTGTCCTGCGAGGCGACGGACAATGATGAGGGCGCCTTCCTATCGCATCTGGTGGGCGCGCTGCGCCATCTGGTCCAGAGCCCGGCGGAACTCGACCTTGCCTTCCAGTCGAGCCCCATCCCGCAGCTCGATGTCGTGCTCGCGGCACTTGTGGCGGGTCTGGCGGCGCGCGAGGCCTACATCACCCTGTTCTTCGACGATTACCACGCCGTCGAGGCGCCGGCGGTGAAGCGGTTCATGGAGCGCCTGACCCGGCAGGCGCCGGAAAATGTTGCTTTCGTCATCGGCTCACGCAGCCTGCCCGACCTGCAGCTCGGCAAGCTCCGGGTGCTTGGCGACGTTTTCGAAATCGGCCCCGACGATCTGCGTTTCGCCTCATCCGAGGCCGAAGCTTTCTTCAACGACAAGCTGGGCCTGAGCGTCAGCAGCGGCACGGTGGAGACCTTGTGCTCGCGCACCGAAGGATGGGCCGCCGGCCTGCAACTGGCCTCTTTGTCACTGAGTGCCGCGCATGCACCGGAAACCGTCATCGGCAATTTTACCGGCGCCAACCGAAACGTCGCCGACTTCCTGATGGGCGAAGTGTTCCTGGAACTGCCGCCGGCGATCGCAAAATTCCTGCTCTACAGCTCGATCTTCGAACGCTTCAGCGCCGAGGCCTGCCGGGCGGTGATGCGCGCGGCCGACGCCGAAGCGGCGATCACCGAGATCGAGACGCGCAACCTGTTCCTGGTGCCGCTCGACGAAGAGCGGCGCTGGTTCCGCTTCCATCATCTGTTCCGCGATTTCCTCAGCCGCGAAATGGAACGGCGCGAACCGGAGATGATCGCGCCGCTGCATCTGGCGGCCGCCGAATGGTTCGGCGAGCGCAAGATGCTGACAGAGGCGATCGGGCACGCGCTGGCCGCCGGCGACCAGGCCCGCGCGGCGGTGTTCGTGGAGAACAATGCGCTCGACCTCATCGCCCAGTGCCAGCTTCTCTACGTGCGCCAGCTGCTGGCACTGCTGCCGAGGAAGCTGATCGACCAGCGCATTCGGCTGCAGCTGGTCGTGCTGTGGTTGGCGGTGCACAGCAGCCAGCCGGAGATTGCCCAACAGACGCTGAGCAATGCGCGCAAGTTGGTCGAGACCGGACCGACCGACAGCAACGACCCAGGCACGATGACCGGCACAACGATCGAGGCTGAGCTCGTGGTTCTCGCCGCCGCCGTTCACAGCACGCTGGAGCAGTTCGATCAGGCGCGCGACACAGCCCTTGCGGCCCTGCGCGTCATCGCGCCCGATGCCTGGTTCATGGAGGGCGCGACCGCCAATGTCATTGGCTACAACCTCTATGCGCTGGGTGACCTCGACGGCGCACGCGCCGCCATCGATGCGGCACGCCGGGCGCATGAGCGAAGCGGCAGCCTGCTCGGCGTCACCATTGCCAATTGCTACATGGCCGTGATCGAGCGTTCGGCGGGCCGCTTGCCCGCCGCCGAGCGGCTGCTGCGCAACGCGATCATCGAGGCTCGGGCGCGGATCGGTGCAAACTCCTATGCCGAGGCCCTGGCCGGCACGCTGCTTGCGGAACTTGCCTATGAGACCAATGCGTCGGGCGAAGCGCTGACCCTGGTCGAGAATCTCGGACCGCAGATCGAAGGCGCGGCAGTCATTGTCTATCCTCTGGCCAGCGTGCCGACCTATGCCCGCGTGCTGCAGCTGACCGGGCGCACCGAAGCGGCACTGGATATGCTTGAGCGCGTCTATCAACGCGTACACGGCACGGTGTATCGCCGCCTGGCATCGATGATCGTGCATGACCGCATACGTGTGCTGCTCGATCAGAACCGTATTGCCGAGGCGCGTGCGCTGCTGGCCGAGCATCGGGGCGAAGGGACCGAGGCTTCGGTGGTCATCACCACCGCCAACGAGTTCGAATTCTTTGCCGAGGGCCGCCTGCTGACGGCCGAGAAATCCTATGCCGCTGCCGCGGGAGTTTTCGACGCGCTGCTCGAGCGCACGAAAGACAGCGGGCGCATGCGCCGCCATATATTGGCGCTGATCCTGCGCGCCAAAGCGGCCAGCGCTGCCCACGACCAACGCGAGGCAGACCGCAATCTCCTCAATGCGTTACGTCTCGCCCAACCCTCCGGCTTCATCCGTTCTTTCGTCGACGAGGGAAGGCCTGTTGTCGAAGGGTTGATGCGGCTGCGCGCGGCTCAGGCGAAGACCGATCCCGCACTGTCAGCCTATGCGTCGCGCATCATCGATGCCGCGCAGGCGATGCCTGTCGCGACACGCAAACTGACCGCACCAGCCGCCGAGAAGGAACTGCTCACCCAGCGCGAGGCCGAACTGCTGCGCTATCTCACTGAGGGCATGTCCAACCGCGATATCGCCTTGGCGCTGTCGGTGAGCGAGACCACGGTGAAATGGCATCTGAAGAACATTTTCGGCAAGCTCGCGGTGACCAACCGGGTGCAGGCGGTGCGCGCCGCGCAAGGATCTGCAGGCGCCCATACCCCTCCGAAAGGAGGGGCATAGATAAGAGGCGCGACCCCACTTTCGGGTCGGGCGATCTGATCGTTAGCCTGCTAGCGTCACCTGGTTTTCAGAGGACGCTGCGGATGGCGACAGGCTACGTTTTTCACGAACAGCTGATGTGGCATGACACCGGCTCCAGCGCCGACATGATGCCGCCCGGCCGTTTCGTGGAACCCGGCCGGCATCTGGAATCCCCTGGCTCCAAGCGCCGGCTGAACAACCTCATCCAGGTCAGCGGCCTGTCGCGGCATCTGGTGCCGATCATCCCCGAGCCGGTCTCGGTCGACGACCTGTTGCGCGTGCACACGCAACGCCATGTCGATGATATCCGCATGCTCAGCGAACGCGGCTCCGGTTTCGCCGGGCCGCAGGCGCCGATCGGCCTCAACAGTTTTGACATCGCGCTGCTGTCGGCCGGCACCACCTATGCCGCGATGCGCGCCGTGCTGACGGGCCGCGTCGACAATGCCTATGCGCTGGCGCGGCCGCCGGGACACCATGCCGAGCCCGACCAGGCGATGGGCAACTGCCTGTTCTCCAACATTGGCGTCGCTGTCCGCCGGCTGCAGCATGAAGGCCTGCTCGGGCGCGCGGCGATAGTCGACTGGGATGTGCATCACGGCAACGGCACCGAGACGGTGTTCTATTCCGACCCGTCGGTTCTGACCATTTCCGTGCACCAGGACAATCTCTATCCGACCGGGCGCGGTGCGCTGGCCGACAACGGGAAAGATGCCGGCGAGGGCTTTAACATCAACATCCCGCTGCCGGCCGGCAGCGGAACCGGTGCTTATGAAGCGACTTTCGACCGCGTTGTCGCGCCGGCACTGCGCGCCTACAGGCCGGACCTCGTCATCGTCGCCTCCGGCTTCGATGCGTCCGGCTTCGATCCACTCGGCCGCATGATGCTCAACAGCGAATGCTTCAGGCGTCTTGCCGCGCGCATGGTTGCGCTGGCCGCCGAGACCTCGCAAGGGCGCCTGATGATGACCCATGAAGGCGGCTACTCCGAGGGCTATGTGCCGTTCTGCGGCCATGCCGTCATCGAGACGCTAGCCAATCACCGTACCGAAGTGGTCGACCCTTTGTCGGACCATATCGACGAATGGGCCGGGCAAGACCTGCAGCTTCATCAGGCCGCGGTGATCGATGCCGCCGAAGGCCTGCTCGCCGGCCTGCGCCAACGTCTCGCCAGTGCGGCCTGACGCGATGGATTTCGTCATCACCACGCTGCTCAATGCGCTGACGCTGATCAGTATCCTGATGCTGGTCGGGCTCGGGCTAGCGATCAGCTTCGGCCTAATGAACGTGACCAATTTGGCACATGGCGAGTTCGTCACCGTCGGCGCCTTCGCGGTCTATTTCGTCCAGAGCATGGGTGGCTCGTTCTGGCTAGGGCTGGTGGCTGCCCCCATCGCCGGCGCGGTGATCGGCTGCATCCTCGAATTCGCCATCATCCGCCATCTCTATTCCAGGCCGGTCTCAACTGTGCTTGCCACCTGGGGCGTCAGCCTGATCCTGCAGCAAGGGCTGGAACTGATCTTCGGTCTCGGCGCCAAGCCGGTGACGCCGCCTATCGAGGGCACGCTCGACCTCTTCTTCACCGTCTACCCGGCCTATCGGCTGATCCTGATCGGCATCGCCATGCTGACCTTGCTCGGCGTCATCCTGCTGATCAGCCGCACGTCCTTCGGTCTCGACATCCGCACCGTCATCCAGAACCGCGAAATGGCCGAGGGCGTCGGCATCAACACGCGGCGCACCTACGCCATCGCCTTCACCTTCGGCGCGGCCATCGCCGGGCTCGCCGGCGGACTGGTCGCGCCGCTGGCGATCGTGCTGCCGCAGATGGGGGTGAACTATCTCGCCAACGCCTTCTTCGTCGTCATTGTCGGCGGCGTCGGCTCGATCGGCGGCCTCGTCGCCGGCAGCGTCTTCG
>NZ_RZQA01000313.1:0-6572 GCF_004022915.1 Mesorhizobium sp. M7A.F.Ca.US.006.04.2.1 | reverse complement strand
GAGCCATCTGGCCCGCTGCGATATGGTGCTCAACAACACCTCGTGGACGAAGATCGGGGATAGCTGCCCGGAAAACACGCTGGCGCCACACCCCCATGTCACGCCGATCTCGACGCCGGCGCCCAGCATGGTGCCGACGGAGCCGATCGCGAACTGAGCAATCTCCCGCTTCGTGGGGGAGATCGGCAGTTCAGCCGCCAGCAAAACTACTGGTCCGCGTTGTTGCCCTTGGTGAGGATATCATCGGCCAGCGAGATGGCGGTGCGACGGTCGGCCTCGCCCGCGGTGGCAAATGCCTCTTCCTGCATGCCGCGGATCCAGGGCTGGTCAGCCGGCGAAGCGCGTTCGAGCGCTGCCGTCATCATCGCCAGGCCGCGAACGATCTTGCCGCTCTGGAACAACAGATGGCCCAGCGTCGCCTGGGCGCCGGCATGGCCTTTCTCGGCGGCGAGTTGGAACCAGCGCCCGGCCTGCTTGACACTGGCCTTCACCCCGCCCTCGCCCTTCAGGAACATCTGCCCCATCTCGAACTGTGCGTTCGGGTTACGGTAGTTGGCAGCCGCGCGCATGTAGTATTCCTGGGCCGCCACCTCGTTCTCGGTGACCGGGCTGCCGGGAATGCCCGTGCGCAAATAGTCGCCAAGCGCCACCAGCGCATCGGAGACATAGCTTTCCTCGGGCGAGCCGGGCTCGACATCCTGGTCGACGATCTCGGAGAAGAACTTGAACGCCTCATAGTCGTCGCGCGCCACGCCGTCGCCCTCGGCATACATGCGGGCAAGCTTCCAGGTGGCGCCGATCTGGCCGTTTTCGGCGGCGTATTTGTAGGCCTCGGCAGCCTGCTCCTTGTGGCCGTTCTTGTAGGCGGAGAAGCCGAACTGGAAGACCGCCCAGGGGCTCGATTGCGGCTTCACCCCGGTCTTGTCGTCGAACACCTTGTCGTCGAAGGCCATGGCCTGGCCGACGGCGCCAAAGGTCGCGCCAAACGTGGCGGCCACGACCAGTGCCGAAAAGACAGACGACCTCAACAACTCAGATGTCCGCATAACAGTGTGTTTCTTTCGCACCGCCCGGATGGGTCACCGCGCCATCGCGCGCCGGCCCTACCGTCTGTGCATATTTCCATATCGCGCCCGACTGATAATCGGTCGCGCGCGCCTTCCATGTCTTTGCCCTCGCCGCCAGTTCGCTATCGGACAACGCCACATCGATCGTGCCGTTCACCGCGTCGATCGAGATCACGTCACCATCCCTGAGCAGTCCGATCGGGCCACCCACGGCTGCTTCGGGGCCGACATGGCCGATGCAGAAACCGCGCGTCGCGCCCGAGAAGCGCCCGTCGGTGATCAGCGCCACCTTGCCGCCCATGCCCTGGCCGTAGAGTGCTGCCGTCGTCGACAGCATTTCGCGCATGCCGGGGCCGCCGCGCGGTCCTTCGTAGCGAATGACGAGAACCTCGCCCTCCCTGTAGTTGCGATGGGTCACCGCCTCGAAACATTCCTCTTCCGAATCGAAGCAGCGGGCCGGACCGGAGAATTTCAACTCCGCCATGCCGGCGACCTTCACGATCGCGCCTTCGGGGGCCAGGTTTCCCTTCAAGCCCACGACACCGCCGGTTTGGGTAATGGGTCTGTTGGCCGGGCGGACCACATCCTGATGCTCATTCCAGACAACGTGCTGCATGTTTTCGGCCAAAGTGCGGCCAGTCACCGTCATGCAATCGCCATGCAGATAGCCGTGGTCGAGCAGGGTCTTCATCAGCAGCGGAATGCCGCCGGCCTCGAACATGTCCTTGGCGACATATTTGCCGCCCGGCTTGAGGTCGGCGATGTAAGGCGTCTTCTCGAAGATCTTGGCCACGTCGAACAGGTCGAACTTGATGCCGGCCTCGTGCGCGATCGCCGGCAGATGCAGTGCCGCGTTGGTCGAACCGCCGGTGGCCGAGACCACGGTCGCCGCATTCTCCAGCGCCTTCAGCGTGACGATGTCGCGCGGCCGGATATTTCTGGCGATCAGCTCCATGATCTTTTCGCCCGAGGCGAAATTGAACCGGTCGCGCATTTCATAGGGCGCCGGCGCGCCGCAGGAATAGGGCAGCGCCAGGCCGATCGCCTCGGCGACGGTCGCCATGGTGTTGGCGGTGAACTGGGCGCCGCAGGAACCGGCCGAGGGACACGCGACCTGCTCGATCTCAAGCAGTTCGTCATCGCTGATCGTGCCGACTGAGTGCTGGCCGACCGCCTCGAAAACATCCTGCACGGTGATCTGGCGGCCGCGATAGCTGCCGGGCAGGATCGAACCGCCATAGATGAAGATCGACGGCACGTTGAGCCGCACCATGGCCATCATCATGCCGGGCAGCGACTTGTCGCAGCCGGCGAGCCCAACCAGCGCGTCGTAGCAATGGCCGCGCATGGTGAGCTCGACCGAATCGGCGATGACCTCGCGCGACACCAACGACGACTTCATGCCCTGGTGACCCATGGCGATGCCATCGGTGACGGTGATGGTGCAGAATTCGCGCGGCGTGCCGCTGGCGGCCGCGACGCCCTTCTTGACCACCTGCGCCTGGCGCATCAGCGAAATGTTGCAGGGCGCCGCCTCGTTCCAGCAGGAGGCGACCCCGACCAGCGGCTGCGCAATCTCGGCCGCCGACAAACCCATGGCATAGAGATAGGAACGATGCGGCGCACGCGCCGGACCGACGGTCACATAGCGGCTAGGGAGCTTAGCCTTGGAGATGACTTTGGCGTCCATACTCTTCCTTGCCCCATCTTCCCTGCAAATGGGGCGGAGCGGCCTGCCCCCTCGCCGAGCCTTTTGGCGCGTGTCCCGAGACAAGATCGAGGTGCGCCGGGTTTATGGCGGGAAATGGGCAATTTCCTCAGCCCAGCTTCTACCGCAGGGGTTGTTCAGAAAGTGTTGCCAAAACGTCACAATAGCAGGAGGCGCAAGCGGTTTGGATTACGTGCAATGCAGCTTGGATGAGACAATCGCGGGCAATGCGATCTCAAACGAAAAAAGCCGGGCAGTGCCCGGCCTTTCATGCGCAATTTCAATTCGTTACCACTTGACCTTCAATGATGTTGAAAGTGCCGTGACAAGGTCGTTGCCGAAGTCCGCGGTATAGCCATTGTCATATGTTAGGCCATCATCTGGGTTTACGGCCGTATGGATCGATCCACTGGTCAGCACTCCCACCGCGCCCCCAAGTCGAACCTCGATGTTCTGAGTTGGCGTGTAGGCCACGCCACCGCTGAGGGTCCAGGTATCGGTCTGGGCGCTCAGGCCGGTCGACGTTCCGCGATCCCACGTGATAACCGCCGCACCGCTCCACTGATCATTGAATTTGTGGCCGACGCCGCCGGAAACTGTCCAGCCATCGCGATAGAGTAGATCGAGCGAGGTAAGCCGCAATGGGCTGGTCGTCGTGCAGGATGCCGTGCCGGTGGGACAAAACGGAATGCTCTGTAGCTCGCTCCAATTCATCCACTTGATGGATCCGAATGCCAGCCAGCCAGGAGCTATGCCCGACTGAAGCTTGAGCTCTACAGAATCCGGAACCTGCGAGGAACCACTAACATTCGTCACTTTGCCCAAAAACGGATTTAAAGGATTGAGGGCCGCGGGAACCTGAGACAGATCCAGCGTTCCGTCCAAATTGTTGAGCTTGACCGCCGAATTATAGACCAAGCTGGCGCGCAGGGCGATATCCGGAATCTCATACGCAACGCCGGCTCGCCATCCCCAGCCGTCACCCTCAAGGTCAAGCCGCCCTATGCCCGCACCGGGAATGGGAGCCACCAATTGTTCTTTGAAGCCAGAAACATTCTCGTGGAACACGCCGCCGATAAAACGAAACTGTCCTTTGCCGAGATCCATTTTGTAGGAGCAGGTTCCACCCACAGCCTCGCTCTTCACCTGGGTTTCAACATTGCTGTTCGCGCCGGCCCAATTCCGACCCGGGTTGCTGGACGCACCAATCGGCTGGCCATAGTCCACGAGGCAATCGACGGGGCCCATACCCGCCTTGATGCCGACGCTCGGCACCCAATAGCTTTCGGTATCGCGAGCACTGTTGGAGAAACCCATGAGGTTAAGGGGGCCGTCGGACGGGTCGGTGTCCTTCACGTTCTTGAGGTCGCGCTGCGGCATCACATAGGTGCCGGAGACCTCACCCGTGACTTGGGCAGGATCGAACAGCAGATCGATATCGTAGCCGCCACGCTCCAGGCCGCCGGCATGTGCCGGATTCATCGCCGTCCCGATCAAAGCCAGCGAAAAGCAGCCCGCCCCCAGCAGCGCCTTCAGTCGCAGAATAGTCATGAAATGTCCTCCCCCGAATTCGAGTGCACCAAGCTAGAACCAATTCAGGTTAACGGTGCAACAACGAATTCGCGGGCGTACATGTACACACTGGCCAGCCGCATTTTCGAGGAAATGCAACCGGGTGCGGCAAGGCCGAAAAATGGTCTGTGAAGGCTGAGCGGCTCTCAAAAAACAGGGAAAACCATCCAAAAGGCTCGAAAACAGGCCTTTTTTGGGGTCCGGGAGCCCCATTGTTACATTATGGCAACAATGCGGCTAAAACTTCCGTTTACGTCAATATTAACGCAACGGAATGCTGATTTTCCAGGCGGAAAACCAGCATTTTAGAGGGGTCTAAAGTCTCGCGAATCTATCCTCAACCGGCGTCGCGAACCCTGGCCAACGCGACCGACAGCTTGTCCTGTGCATCGCGGTATTCGGCGAGCTTTTCACGCTCGGCATCGACGATCTCGGCCGGCGCGCTGGCCACGAACCTCTCGTTCGACAGTTTCTTGTGCAGGCGCGCGATCTCCTCGGTCACCTTGGCCAGTTCCTTCTGCAACCGTGCAGCCTCGGCGGCGAGGTCGATCAGGCTGCCAAGCGGCAGGCAGATCGTCGCCTCGTTGAGCACGATCTGCGCCGAACCCTTGGGCGCGACATCGGCAAGCGAGATGTCGCCGACCCGCGCCAGCCGCTTGATCGCCGAATCCTCGCGAACGAGGCGCTCGCGTGTCACATCGTTGGCGCCGACCACGACGAGCGGTGCGATGGCTGCCGGCGGCACGTTCATCTCCGAACGCACGGAGCGGATGCCGGAGACGAGGTCGACCAGCCAATTGATGTCGGCTGCAGCCTCGGCGTCTTCGAAGTCCGGTGACGGCCACGTGGCATGGCACAGCAGCGAGGGGCGTTGCTTGCCTTCGCCAGCGGTCTGCGCCCACAGTTCCTCGGTCATGAACGGCATCATCGGATGCAGCAGCTTGTAGATCTCGTCGAGCACGAAGGCGACGCAGGCTCGGCTTTCGGCTTTGGCCGCCTCGTCGGTGCCCATGAACACCGGCTTCAGCAGTTCCAGGTACCAGTCGCAGAACAGGTTCCAGACGAAGCGGTAGGCGGCGCCCGCCGCCTCGTTGAAGCGGTATGAGGTGATGCCGTCGGTGATCTCGCGCGCCGCCCGCGTCAGCTCGGTGAGGATCCAGCGGTTGACCGCCAGCTTGGCGTCGTTGAGCCAGAAATCGTCATTGCGCGCGACCTCGTTCATCTCGGCAAAACGCGTCGCGTTCCACAGCTTGGTGCCGAAATTGCGATAGCCGGCGATGCGCGCCGGATCGAGCTTCACGTCGCGGCCCTGCGCCGCCATCACCGTCAGCGTGAAGCGCAGCGCATCGGCGCCGTATTCGTCGATCAGGTCGAGCGGATCGATGACGTTGCCTTTCGACTTCGACATCTTGGCGCCGTTCTTGTCGCGCACCAGCGCATGGACATAGACGGTGTGGAACGGCTCCTCGTCCATGAAGTGCAGGCCCATCATCATCATGCGGGCGACCCAGAAGAAGATGATGTCGAAGCCTGTCACCAGCACGTCGGTCTGGTAGTAGGTCTTCAGCTCGGGAGTCTCATCGGGCCAACCCAGCGTCGAGAACGGCCACAGCGCCGACGAGAACCAGGTGTCCAGCACGTCCTCGTCGCGGGTCAGGATCTCGCCCGGCTTGAAGTTCTCCAGCTTGTCCTCGACCCAGGCCTTCCACGGTCCTTCCAGCGCCAGATAGAATTCGATCGCGGCGCTCAGCGCCTCTTCCTCGGTCTTCTCGACGAAGACGCGCCCGTCGGGCCCGTACCAGGCCGGAATCTGATGACCCCACCAGAGCTGGCGCGAGATGCACCAGGGCTGGATGTTCTCCATCCAGTCGAAATAGGTCTTTTCCCAGTTCTTCGGCACGAAGTTCGTGCGACCTTCGCGCACTGAAGCGATCGCCGGTTTGGCCAGTTCCGCCGCATTGGCATACCATTGCTCGGTCAGGAATGGCTCGATCGGCACCCCGCCGCGATCGCCATGCGGCACCGCGTGGCGATGCGGCTCGACCTTTTCGAGGAAGCCGCCCTCTTCCATCAGCTCGACGATCTTCTTACGCGCGACGAAGCGATCGAGGCCGTCGAGTTCGTCCCAGACCGCCTGGCGCTCCGGCGTCACCTCGAGGCCGGCGAGAAAATCTTCATTGTCCCTGAGGCTTACCGCCGCCTCCGTGGTCAGGATATTTATCGCC
>NZ_RZQA01000312.1:0-6576 GCF_004022915.1 Mesorhizobium sp. M7A.F.Ca.US.006.04.2.1 | reverse complement strand
GCACCATTCTGGGCGAGCAGGGCGCCGAGCAGCTGCTCGGCATGGGCGACATGCTCTACATGGCCGGCGGCGGCCGTATCCAGCGCGTGCACGGCCCGTTCGTCGCCGATGAAGAGGTCGAGAAGATCGTCGCGCATCTGAAGCTGCAGGGCGTGCCGGAGTATCTCGACGCCATCACCGAGGATGATGGCGAGGATGACGACGAGCCGTCAGGCAAGGGTGGAGCGAGCGGCGGTGGCGGCAACAGCAATTTCGAGGATTCCGACGATCCTTACGATCAGGCGGTCTCCGTGGTGCTGCGCGATGGCAAGGCCTCGACCAGCTATATCCAGCGCCGGCTGGGCATCGGCTACAACCGCGCTGCCTCGATCATCGAGAAGATGGAGAAGGAAGGTATCGTCGGCCCGGCCAACCATGCCGGCAAGCGCGAGATCCTGGTGCCGACCGAAGAGGACAAGTTCTGACCAGAAAGCCTGACCCTTGCGACATCCCTGTCCGGCAACCTTGAACCTTTCAAGGCGTTGAAGCGACCAAGGGACGCCCGACCCGCCAAATTTCAGCCCAACTGGGGGTCCAAGCACAGAACAACTCAGGAATCAGACGAGAGTGACCGATATGAAAAACGATCTTTCAGCGCTCAGCACATTTGCTCCCTCCCGGCGTCAGTTGCTGGGCCTCGGCCTGGCGTTTGCAGGGGCGGCAGCCTTCAACGCGGTGCCCGGCTTCCAGGTGCTGGCCTCGGCGCAGGCGGCTGTGCCGGCCGCTGCGCAGAAGATCGCCGACCACTTTTCCTCGGTCAAATCGATGAGCGGCGAATTCGTGCAGTTCGGCCCCAAGGGCGAGCAGACCGGCGGCAAGTTCTTCCTCGAACGGCCGGGCAAGATCCGCTTCAACTACGACGGCTCTTCGAACTTCCGGGTGATTTCAGACGGCCAGTCGGTGGTCATCCTGAACAAGAGGCTCAACACGTCCGATCTCTATCCGCTGTCGAAGACACCCTTGAAGCTGCTGCTCGACAACAGGATCGACCTCTCCGGCGACCGCGTCAAAAGCGTCAAGCAGGAGGACGACCTCACAACCATCCAGCTCGCCGACAAATCGGTGTTCGGCAATTCGAAGATCACCATGATGTTCGATCCGAAAACCTTCGACTTGCGGCAGTGGACGATCACCGACGCGCAGGGCAAGGATACGACGGTGATGATCTTCAACACCAAGGAAGGCGTCAGCTTCGCGCCGGATACTTTCGCCATCGACTACACGGCGAACCGCGAGCTCAACACCAACAAGGCGCGCTAGCTTCAAACGCTCCAATAGCTGTGGAAAGCACCGGGCCGCGCCTCGTCGGGCGTTGCCCGGCTTGTCTTTGCGGTCCGCGGCTGGCAATTTCCCGGACCGACTCCGTCAAAAGGCGTCTTCCCCGCCGGGACCCATCGGTTCTGGCCGTTGCACGCTGTCCTGGATTGCCAAATGCCCTTCTCCATCGCCACCTGGAACATCAACTCCGTTCGCCTTCGCATGCCGATCGTCGAGCGCCTGCTCGTCGAGCATGCGCCCGACGTGCTGTGCCTGCAGGAAACCAAGGTTCCCGACGAACTGTTCCCCGAGAAGGCTTTCCGCAAGCTCGGCTACGAGCACATCGCCTTCCATGGCCAGAAGGGCTACCACGGCGTAGCAACCGTGGCGCGGCGGCCGATCGAATTGGTCGAAAAGCGACGCTTTTGCGAAATCGAGGACAGCCGGCACCTCTCGGTGACGGTGCGGGCCGGCGGCAAGGCGATCCTGCTGCATAATTTCTACGTCCCGGCGGGCGGCGAAGAACCGGGTCCCCTCATCAACAGGAAGTTCAAGCACAAGCTCGATTTCGTTGCCGAGATGAATGCCATCCGGGCAGAACATGACGAGGTGTCCGGCTCGGTGCTGGTCGGCGACCTCAACATCGCCCCGCTCGAACATGACGTCTGGTCGCACAAGCAATTGCTCAACGTGGTCAGCCACACGCCGGTCGAGACGGAAAATTTCGAGGCGATGCGTCGCGCCGGCAACTGGGTCGACCTGATGCGGCTCAACGTGCCGGATGAGCAGAAGCTCTACACCTGGTGGAGCTATCGCGCGCAGGATTGGGAGCTGTCCAATCGCGGCCGCCGCCTCGACCACGTCTGGTCGTCGCCGAACCTTGTGCCCAGCTTTTCCGGCTACGAGATCCTGCGTCTGGCGCGCGGCTGGGAGCGCCCGTCGGACCATGTGCCTGTCATCGCGCGGTTCGATCTGGACTAGTCTGGTCGAAAATGCCCGCGTGCGGCAGTCAGTCTGTAGAGTTGGGACCGGCTGGATCCACCCACGGACGGCCCAATCGTGTCACCATCGCCGCGTACCCAACGGCACCTGCCGCCCAAAGGAAGATGCCAAGCTCTTTGACGACGTCCTCGGCGATGGCGGCCGCAGAACCGGGGGTAGGAAACAGCTCTCCGAGCTGGTCGATCGATGCTGACATCGCCAGCAGGAAGCCTGCGGCCACAAAGATGATCGTGCCGTCGAATGTTTTTCGTCGCAGCCGGAAGAACCAGAACAACCCGGCGCCGGCGTAGGCAATCATCGGAACGATCTCTGGTATCCCAACAATGGGCAGCACGTCCTCATGGATCAACAACAGGTCATCGAGGCCCAGGAGGAGGGTAAGGCCGCCGAGAAACGTGCAATCCCATCGGCGCGTGAGCAGGCCAGCAAACAGGGTCGCGGCGCCGGAGCCGATCCATAGCGAAGCACCCAGGGACGAAATCCACCCCGTATAGAAACCGACTCCGGCGGCTGCGGATGGATCTCGATAAAAGATCCACGCGTCCAGACCACGAATTTGCGCGACGAACAGCGCGGCCAAGAGCATCGCAACGTTGATCGCCGCCGCCGCCAACACGACCAAGCGCCAGGCTATTGTCCATTCGCCGCCATGCTTTGTGTTCGGCGCGCTGTTCTCTGGCATTTGCTATTCTCATAGAGGACTGAGAGGAACTCCATTGGAATCAAAGATCAAGAAGTGCTGACCTATGCCTAATCCAGTACGATGGCTGCCAGCTCTGCCGCGCCGAGAACTCCGCCTGCATTGTGCCGGTGGTCAGCATCGAACGGTTGCAGCGCTTCGCTCCACCGAACCCATTGTACCATGGCGCCGATGTTCAGGGGAGGCCGGCCTGCAAATGCCCGACCTGAATCCCAGCACGCTTCGAAGCGCGTCCAAATAAATTCGAACTCAAACGGCGCGCTTCACGTCTTCACGCATGTCGTTGCCCCAGGGCTGCTGCGCTGACAGGCTTATCCGGCAGATGGGGATGGTCGCGGCGGCGTGTCGCCAGCATCCGTTGCGCCGCTTCGATGATTGTCGGCGCCGGGACATCGGCGACCAGGCCGGTCGGGCTGGCATGGCGGGTCGCGATCACGTCCACGCAGTTCGAAAGCGGCCTCCAACGGGCCATGTTGGCGCCGCCATTGAGGATAACCATCGGCGTCATCACCGTTGCCATGAGATGTGCGGTACCGCCTTCGGCGCCGATGTAAAGATCGGCAAACTCGCCGAGCGCCAGCAAGATGTCACCGATATCGACACCTCCGATCGCGGCGGAATCGACAAGCCGCAGCTTCGGCACGCGCTGAGCCAGCTCAGCCATATCGGGACCGTCGCCGGGGGTTCTCACATAGAGAAGGTTCGCCCCGTCGGCGATCAGGCTGTCGGCGATTGCGGCAACCTGATCCGCCGACATGCGCTTGCTGGCGCTGCCATGCGCCGCGATAATGATCAAGGGAGCATGCTTGCCGTCCGCAAGGCTCCTGGCCGCCGCTCGTGCGGCCGGGCTAGGCTCCAGCCGATGATCGAAAGGCAGCCGCTTGCCGGCAAGGCGTTCGATGAGGCGATGGTAGCGCCAGGCATTGTGCCCGGGTCGTGCTTCAGGCCTGTGACCCAGGCGCCAGGAAAGGGCGAAAGCCGGAAAGTTTGCCTCATAGGCAATGCCGCGGCCGAGCAGTGATGCCGAGGCTTGAAGCAGCCAACGCGCCGAGATGCGGAAATCGACGACGGCCAATCGCCCCTTGCCCTTGCTGTGACCGGCGATCAGGCGCGCCAGGGGCGTCCGCACATTGATCGCATCGACCAAATGGCCGGCATGGCGATTGAGGCTATGTTCAAGGGACGACGACCGGGTGGTTCCGTAGACGATGAAACTGTCGGGGAATGCCGTTCTGGCGGCGCGCAATGCCGGAATCCGGATCAGTCCGTCGCCGAACGCGTCATTGCGGGAATACAAGATAATGGTCTCGTACCGCCCTGATGGCATGGCTCGCTCCCCCCAGGAGCCTGGTGGTGATGGCGCCTGCTGCGCCGGCCGCCTTCGAGGTGCTTTAGGATTTCACCTCTTGCCTGTCAACGGAGCCTTGCCGCTGGATCCGGGCGTCCGGATGGCGCGCAGTGCGCCACGACCAGTTCATCGCTGTCGTTGAAAACACTTCTCCCTTCGGCTGCGAAGCCAGCAGCTTCGTGGGTACGCTAGATTTAGCCGGAGAAGCGCGGCGCCAGTTCCTCGATGCGGCGGATCATCGCCTGAAATTCCTCGGAGATGCGCTGGTGCAGCTTGACCGCGACCTCGGGGTATTCCTCCAGGATGCGGTGGAACATCTTGCGGCTGAGCCGCATCACTTCCGAATCGATCTCGGCCGACGCGCTGGTCAGCCGGTTGGTGTCGGCGATCAATGCCAGTTCGCTCAGGATCGTGCCGGGGCCTGCCGTGCCTATCGGGATGCGTTCGCCATTCTGCTCCCGGTAGAGCACGATGCGCCCGCTGACAACGATATAGGCGGAATCGGCCTCGTCGTCCTCGCGATAAAGCTTGTGGTTGGCAATCAGCCTGGTGTTCTCGGCGCCAAAGGCGAGCAGGCGCAGTTGTTCCTGCGTGAAGCCCTCGAAGAGCCTCACGGCGGACAGAACGCGGATGTCGTCATCCAGCGCCATCTAGCTATGTCCCCGAACCGACAGTCCGACTCCTCCTCTGCGAGTTCGATCCAAACCACCCTCCAACTGGATCGTACCCGAAAGCGGCCCCGCCCGGCCGCTCATTGGATAATGAAAATGTTTAAGGAACCAGCTTGTAGCCGCCGCTTTCTGTCACAAGAATTTCCGCATTGGAAGGATCGCGCTCGATCTTCTGGCGCAGCCGGTAGACATGGGTTTCCAGCGTGTGCGTGGTGACGCCGGAATTGTAGCCCCACACCTCCTCGAGCAGCACGTCGCGCGTCACCACCTTCTGGTCGGCGCGATAGAGATATTTGATGATCGAGGCCTCCTTCTCCGTCAGCCGCACCTTGCCGCCGCGCGGGTCGAGCAGCAGTTTCTGGCTGGGCTTGAAAGTATAGGGCCCGACCGAGAAGGTGGCATCCTCGCTCTGCTCATGCTGGCGCAACTGCGCCCGAATGCGCGCCAGCAGCACGGCGAAGCGGAACGGCTTCGTCACATAGTCGTTGGCGCCGGCCTCGAGACCAAGAATCGTATCCGAATCGGTGTCGTGACCGGTCAGCATGATGATGGGCGCCTTGTAGCCGCCCTTGCGCAGGATCTTCACCGCTTCGCGGCCATCCATGTCGGGCAGCCCGACATCCATGATGAGCAGATCGATGAGGCCGCCGCGCGCTGCGGCGACACCTTTTGCCGCAGTCGATTCCTGCAGCACGTCGAATTCCTCGTAAAGGGATAATTGCTCGACCAGCGTGCCGCGCAGGTCATCATCGTCGTCGACGATCAGTATGGTGCGTGAAGTCATGGATCAATCCGTTGTTTTGAAAAGAAAATTCAGTTGACCGCTGCCTGTTTATGCGGAAGCTGACCGGCGTAACAGCCGTTCACAGTGATTTGTTCCGTGGCACGATCATACAAGAAAAAACACGATCGCAATGCAGCCGGCGCAATTTTGCGAAAAGGGCTGCGTGTGCTGACCGTGCGGGCGAGGCCTGGGCATCCAAGCCAGGGCCTGCTGCAGGCCGGGAAAACGGTGTTTGCCTGTGCGCTGGGGCGCGGTGGCATCTCGGCCGACAAGCGCGAAGGCGATGGCGCCACGCCGCTGGCCGCGATGCGGATCCTGTCGGGGTATTTCCGGGGGGATCAGTTCTCCAGCGGCCGCAGGACCCGGCTGGCGATGACGCCGATCGGGCCCGATCTGGGCTGGTGCGAAGTGCCTGACGACCGCAACTACAACAGGCCGGTCAGGATTCCCTATGGCGCCAGCCACGAACGCATGCGGCGCGACGACAGGCTCTACGACGCCTGCCTGGTGCTCGACTGGAACCTGTCGCCGCGCCGGCGCGGACGCGGCAGCGCCATCTTCTTCCATCTGGCGCGCCCCGGCTTCACGCCGACGCAAGGCTGTGTGGCTGTCACGGCGCAAACCATGGCGCGGCTGCTGCCGCTGCTGTCGGACCGGACGGTGGTGAGGGTGGTAAGATAGTAGGGGAGTAGGGGAGTAGGGGAGTAGGGGAGTAGGGACAAGCTCGGCGCGGCCTTAGTTTTTCCTATTCCCCTATTCCCCTATTCCCCTATTC
>NZ_RZQA01000311.1:0-6587 GCF_004022915.1 Mesorhizobium sp. M7A.F.Ca.US.006.04.2.1 | reverse complement strand
GCCAGGAACCGGAGCTCGACAACTTGACCGCCGGCTTGACGAGGTCGCTGAGCTGGTGCGGACGCGGGCGCTTCCAGATATCCTTGGCCGGATCGACGACGGCGCCTTCGGTGGCCACGACGCGGTCGAAGAAGGCGCTGAATTTGGGCAGCGTTTCCTTGTTGAATTTCGGCCCCATGACGTTGGCGAAGCGCCAGACATTCTCGTCGGCATCGGCGACGGCGCTGGCTACCATCTCGGGCGTGCGTGTCACCTGCAGCATCAGCACCTCGCCGAGTTCGGCCTTGGTCTGCGCCGAATCGTTTGCCGGCGGCGGCGGCAGGATCATCGTCAGGTCGACATCCTTGTTGGTGACGAAAGGCTGGGCGTCCTCCGCTTGCGCGGCCGAGCCGACGATGAGCAGCAACAGGCCTGCCGCGAGCGATGCGTATCTTTTCATGGGTGCGATCCTTTGATGAGAGCAGCACAGGATCGCCGGATGCGGTGACGGCCATGTGACATGGCCGGCTTCTGGAAATGCAAAAGGGCGCCTCTCGGCGCCCTTCGTGATCACTTGATCGTGTGGCTTAATGCGCCACGCCTTCCCACACCTTGCGCTTGGTGAGATAGACCAGCGCGCCGAACAAAAGCAGGAACACCAGAACGCGAAAACCGGTCTTCTTGCGGTCTTCCATATGCGGCTCGGCCGCCCAGGCCAGAAAGGCGGAGACGTCGCGGGAATACTGGTCGATGGTCTGCGGCGCACCGTCATCATAGGTCACCTGGCCGTCGGAGAGCGGCTTGGGCATCTTCAGCGACACGCCGGACATGAAGTACGGATTGTAGTGGGTGCCTTCCGGGATGACCATGCCGGCCGGCGGCGTCTGGTCGTAGCCGGTCAGCAGCGAGTGGATATAGTCGGGGCCGCCCGCGTCGTACTGGGTGAAGATATCGAAGACGAACTGCGGAAAACCGCGTTCGACACCGCGAGCCTTGGCCAGCAGGGACATGTCTGGCGGAGCAGCACCGCCATTGGAGGCAGCGGCGGCTTCCTCATTGGCGAAGGGCGGCGGGAAGTGGTCGGACGGCTTGCCGGGACGGTCGAACATGTCGCCGGCATCGTTGGGACCGTCGTGGATGGTGTACTCGGCCGACAGCGTCTTGATCTGCGCATCGGAATAGCCGAGGTCCGACAGCGTGCGGAACGCCACCAGGTTCATCGAATGGCAGGCCGAGCAGACTTCCTTGTAGACCTTGAGGCCGCGCTGCAGCTGCGCCTTGTCATAGGTGCCGAATGGGCCGGTGAAACTCCAGTCCATTTCCTTCGGCTCGTCGATCGGGAAATGCGTCGGATTGGACACATTGTGTGCCTCTTCGGCGGCGATCGCCCGAGTGCCCGCCGCCCCAGCGGCGACGGCCACAAGGCCGATCATCGCCAGCGAGGTGAGAATCTTTTTCATGCCAAATCCCCTTAGATTCTCTACCCGCTCAGCCTTTGGTTTCCGGAGCCGCCGTAGCGCCCGCCGGATGTCCGCTGCCGCCCTTGTTCTTCTCGAGCACCGCCTCGGTGATCGAGTTCGGCAACCGTCGCGGCGTCTCAATCAGGCCGAGCACCGGCAGCGCGATCAGGAAGAAGGCGAAGTAGAACAATGTCGCCATCTGCGCCATGAACACATAGCTGCCTTCCGCCGGCTGCGAGCCCAGCCAGCCAAGCAGGATGGCATCGGCCACGAACAGCCAGAAGAACAGCTTGTACCAGGGCCGGTAAACCGCCGAGCGCACCTTCGAAGTGTCGAGCCACGGCACCAGGAACAACATGACGATGGCGCCGAACATGCATAGCACGCCGCCGAGCTTGGAGTTGATCGGCCCGACATTGAAGGTGATGGCGCGCAGGATCGCGTAGAACGGCAGGAAGTACCATTCGGGCACGATGTGGGCCGGCGTCTTCAGCGGGTTGGCGACGATGTAGTTGTCGGGATGACCGAGATAGTTCGGCAGGTAGAAGACGAAATAGGCGAAGAAGAACAGGAACACGATCATGCCGAACGCGTCCTTGATGGTCGCGTAGGGGGTGAAGGCCACGGTGTCGGTCTTCGACTTGACCTCGATGCCCGTCGGGTTCGACTGGCCGACGACATGCAGCGCCCAGATGTGCAGCACGACAACGCCGGCGATCATGAACGGCAACAGATAGTGCAGCGCAAAGAAACGGTTCAGCGTCGGGTTGTCGACGGCAAAGCCGCCGAGCAGCAGCTGCTGGATCCAGTCGCCGACCAGCGGAATGGCGCTGAAGAAGCCGGTGATGACGGTGGCGCCCCAGAAGCTCATCTGGCCCCATGGCAGCACGTAGCCCATGAAGCCGGTCGCCATCATCAGGAGATAGATGATGCAGCCGAGGATCCACAGCAGTTCGCGCGGCGCCTTGTAGGAGCCGTAATAGAGGCCACGGAAGATGTGGATGTAGACGGCGACGAAGAAGAACGAGGCGCCGTTCGAATGCATGTAGCGCAGCAGCCAGCCCGAATTCACGTCGCGCATGATCTTCTCGACCGAGCCGAAGGCCAGATTGGTGTCGGCCGTGTAATGCATGGCCAGCACGATGCCGGTCAGGATCTGCGCCACCAGCATGATCGACAGGATGCCGCCAAAGGTCCATGCATAGTTGAGGTTGCGCGGCACCGGATAGGCAACGAAGCTGTCATAGACCAGCCGCGGCAGCGGCATGCGGGCGTCGAACCAGCGTCCGAGACCGGTTTTGGGCGTATAGGTCGAGTGTCCCTCGCTCATCGAAATATCCCCCTGCCTCAACCGATAAGGATCTTGGTATCGGAAATGAACTTGAATACCGGAACCGCCATGTTCTCCGGCGCCGGGCCTTTGCGGATGCGGCCGGCGGTGTCGTATTGCGAACCGTGGCACGGGCAGAACCAGCCGCCGAAATCGCCTTCCTGGCCAAGCGGAATGCAGCCGAGATGCGTGCAGACCTGAACCATCACCATCCAGGCTTCCTTGCCGGGCGTGGTGCGATTGGCGTCGGTCGCCGGTGCGTCGGCCGGGAGATTGGCGTTGCGGGCGATCGGATCCTTGAGATCGGCCAGCTTGACCGCCTCGCCGTCCTTCATTTCCTGTTCGGTGCGGTTGCGGACCACGACCGGCTTGCCACGCCATTTGACGATCAGCGACATGCCCGGCGTCAGCGAGGCGACGTCGACTTCGACCGAGGCGAGCGCCAGCGTCGATGCGTCAGGGCGCATCTGGTCGATGAACGGCCACGCGAAAGCACCCGCGCCGACCACTGCGGCCATGCCGGTGGCGACGTAGAGAAAATCACGACGGTTGGGATCCTGGGTGTCGGTTGCGCTCACGGGTGCCTGATCCTTTCGCCTCTTCCGTGCCGGTGGCTGAGCCTTGTTCCCCGCTCAATTACGCCAACCCGACAGCGCATGGCGAACAGGCTTGCGAATTCCTCCGGCATTTGGACTTCGGTTTATGCGTGAAGCCCGTTTTTGTCCAGACGGGTGAAGGCACAAGGGCAGATTGTCGCGGGGACAAAATCCGCCGCCGGTCAACACGACGCCGGATAGCCGCCAACCATCACTAAACAATCGGGAAACACCCGCAAATCCGACGCCCTTGTTCGGCTCGACACAAGGCCCCAGCCGGGTCTATCCTTGTCATTATGGCACACGTCATAGACCGCGACACCTGGGCCGTTCGCTCGGACCATTGGAAGGGCGAGTTGCAATGTGGCGCCTACGGCTCCAACTCCTGCCTGATCTTCAACTATCTGCCTGATGTCGGCGGCGGCCCGCGCCTGCACACACATCCCTACGCGGAGATCTTCATCATCCGCCAGGGCACCGGCCTGTTCACTGTCGGCGACCAGGAAATCGAGGCATCCGCCGGCCAGATCCTGATCGTGCCACCCAATACGCCGCACAAATTCACCAATCTCGGCCCAGGCCCACTGGAAACGACCGACATCCACGAGAATGGCAGCTTCATCACCGAATGGCTGGAGTGATCCCTATTTCGCGCCGAGCCTGGCCAGCACCGCTTTCGGGATGTTGTATTCACGAATGACGGCATCGTGCTTGCGCAAGCCGCACAGCTCGCGCTGGATGAAATAGCCATGCACCGCCTCGGCGGCATCCTTGAGCAGAAGGGGGCGCAGTTGCTCGTCGGCATTGTCGCGCAGCCTGGCCAGCGTTTCCTCTACCCGCTGGCCGGCGCGGCCGAGTGCTGCCGCCTTTTCCGCCAATATTTCATGGCCGAGCGCGTCGAAGGCGGCTTCGGCGGCCGAGGCGCCGGCAAGATGAGATGGCGGACGCAAGGACATTTCAGCCTCCTTTCCCGAAAACCATGCGGTGTGTGACGAACTCTTCGCCTGCTACGCGCTGAAAGCCAAGCCGTTCATAGAAACCGAAGGCTTCTTGCGGCGCGCGGGTGTTCAGCATGGCGAAATGGTGACGTGCCCTGTCGACAACGGTTTCGACCAGCATCCGGCCAAGGCCGGCGCGACGGTGGCGCGCGCTCACAAACAGGTGCCGGACCCGGCCGTGGCCCCTGCCCTCGAAATAGGGATCGATGTTCAACCCGCACACGCCGGCGAGTTCCCTTCCATACCATGCTCCGTACAGCGCCTCCCCCCGTTTCAGGAACTTGTTGCGGCCACTTGCCCAGCCATCCGCAAGGCGTACCAGCATCCAGTAGCCTTCCAGCCGGCTCTCTTCCTTCAGCGTGTCGAAGGCCGGCATGGTCGGCCGGAGCCGCTTGAGCACGTAGCCGACCTCTGGGATGGCGCCTGTCGATCCACCCATGGAGCTACTCCGCCGGGCGCGTCTCTTCGAGCACGCTGTCTTCGTGATAGAGAAAACCGCCGGACTGCCGCTTCCACAGCCGCGCATAGAGCCCGTCGAGCGCCACCAATTGGTCATGCGTGCCTTGCTCGACAATGCGGCCGCCGTCGAGCACCACCAGACGATCGAGTGCTGCGATCGTCGACAGCCGGTGGGCGATGGCGATGACCGTCTTGTTTTCCATCAGCCGCGTCAGATTCTCCTGGATCGCCGCCTCGATGTCGGAATCGAGTGCCGAGGTCGCCTCATCGAGAATCAGGATCGGCGCATCCTTGAGGAAGACGCGGGCGATCGCCACGCGCTGGCGCTGGCCTCCCGACAGTTTGACGCCGCGCTCGCCGACAAACGCCTCGTAGCCGGCGCGGTCCCTGTTGTCGCGCAAGGTCAGGATGAACTCGTGCGCCTCGGCCTTTTTCGCCGCCGCGATCACCTCCGCATCGGTCGCGTCAGGCATGCCGAGCTTGATGTTGTCGCGCAGCGAACGGTGGAACAGCGCCGTGTCCTGGCTGACGACGCCGATATTGGCGCGCAGCGAATTCTGCGTAACTTTGGCGACATCCTGGCCATCGATGGTGATCGACCCGCTCTCGAGATCGTAGAGGCGCAGGATCAGATTGGCGAGGGTCGTCTTGCCGGCGCCGGACGGTCCGACCAGCCCTACCTTCTCGCCTGGCCTGACGACAAGGTCGATGCCGTTCAGCACGCCGAAACCTTTGCCGTAGTGGAACTCGACGTTCTTCACCGCGATACGGCCGCCTGCCACGACGAGTTCCTTGGCGTCGGGCGCATCGGTGAGGCCGAGCGGCTGCGAAATCAGCGCCTTGGAGTTCTCCAGCACGCCGAGGTTTCGCAAGATGCTGTTGAGCTGCATCATCAGCCGGCCGAGCAGCATGTTGAGCCGCAGCACCAGCGACAGGGTGAAGGCGACCGCGCCGACGGTGATCGAGCCCTCGACCCAGAGATAGACGGCAAAGCAGCCGATCGCCGTGATCATGATGCCTGACAGCGTGGTCAGCGCCATGCGCACGCCGGTCAGCCGGCGGGTGAACGGGCGCAATGCGTCGAGATAGATGTCGAAACCGTTCCTGATGTAGCGGTCGTCGCCATCGGCCGAGAACAGTTTCAGCGTCTGCACGTTGGAATAGGAATCGACGATGCGGCCGGTGATCATCGAGCCGGCCTCGGCTGTTTCCTCGGCATGCTTGCGGATTGCCGGCAAATAGAGCTTGGCCAGCCAGCCGAAGGCGGAAATCCAGATCACCACCAGAACCGCCAGCCTGAGATCGAGGCCTGCGACCAGCGCCAGCGTCGTCACCGTGTAGACGATCATAAACCAGACGACCTCGATGAAGCTTTCCATCAAGTCGCCGGTCGCCTGGCCCGCCTGCCAGACCTTCGTCGCGATGCGGCCGGCGAAATCGTTCTGGAAAAAGGCGTAGGACTGGCGCGAGACATGCCGGTGCGCCTGCCAGCGCACCAGATTGTAGAAGCCCGGCGTGATCGTCTGTTCGTCGACCAGCGCCGACAAGCCGACGACGACGGTGCGGATGACCAGCACCACCACGGCCATGAAAACCAGTTCAGGGCCGGCGGCGGCCCACAGTGCGTGCCAGCTGCGCTCGGCGGGAAGCTGGTCGAGAATATCGACCAGCCGCCCGACGAAGTAGAACAGGCCGGCCTCGACCAGCGGCGCGATGCCGCCGATGACCAGCATGGCGAAGAAGGCGAACTTCGCCTGGCCGACAT
>NZ_RZQA01000310.1:0-6630 GCF_004022915.1 Mesorhizobium sp. M7A.F.Ca.US.006.04.2.1 | reverse complement strand
GTGCCGGGATCGCCCGATGCGGCACGCATGCCGGTCTTGCGATTGATGGCGACCAGGTTCATGCCTTCCGGCACCTTGAAGTCGACATTGGGCGTGCCGTCCAGCGCCACTCGCATGAAGTCCTTGAAGATCGGGGCTGCGAGGCCGCCACCGGTGGCGCCATGGCCGAGGCCGCGCGGCGTGTCATAGCCCATGTAGAGGCCGACGACGAGGTTGGGCGTGTAACCGATGAACCAGGCGTCCTTTTCATCGTTGGTCGTTCCGGTCTTGCCGGCGATGTGACGGCCGAGTTCGCCGATGGTGGCGCCGGTGCCGCGCTGCACGACCCCTTCCATCATCGAGGTGATCTGGTAGGCGGTCATCGGGTCGAGCACCTGCTCGGAATTGTCGACCAGCTCCGGCTCCGGCTGGTTCTGCCATTCCTGCGCATTGCAACCCTGGCAGCCACGTTCGTCCTGCTTGAACACCGTCTTGCCGTAGCGGTCCTGGATGCGGTCGATGAGCGACGGTTTGATCGACTTGCCGCCATTGGCCATGATCGAATAGGCCGACACCATGCGCATCACGGTGGTTTCGCCGGAACCCAACGCCATTGGCAGATACGGTGCCAGATGGTCGTAGACACCGAAGCGCTCGGCATATTCGACCACCAGCTTCATCCCCATGTCATTGGCAAGCCGCACCGTCATCAGGTTGCGCGACTTCTCGATGCCGGAGCGCAGGGTCGCCGGACCGGCGACGGTGCCGTCATAGTTCTTCGGCGTCCAGCTCGTGTTGCCGCTCTGGATCGTGATCGGCCCGTCCATGATAACCGAGGCCGGCGTATAGCCATTGTCGAGCGCTGCCGAATAGACGATCGGCTTGAACGAGGAGCCCGGCTGGCGCATGGCTTGCGTGGCGCGGTTGAATTCGGACTGCGCATAGGAGAAGCCGCCGACCATGGCCAGCACGCGGCCGGTGTGCGGGTCCATGGCGATCAGGCCGCCCTCTACTTCGGGCACCTGGCGCAGGCTGTAGGTGCCCTCGGCACCATCGTTTTTCTGCACGAAGATGACGTCGCCCGGCTTCAACACCTCCGCCGGCGACTTGGCCTTGACGGTCTTGCCGGCGACCACATGGCGCATGGCAAAACCCATGTCCTCCTTGCTGATGGTGCCTTCGACGCGCTCCTTGACGATCTCGCCCGACGCCTGCCGTGCGGGCTGCAGGCCGATCGACAGGCCGGTCGCCGAACTGTCGAGCACGACGGCGAGCGACCATTCGGGAACATCCTCCAGTCCCTTGACGGCGCCAAGCGGCACGCCCCAGTCGCCCGAGACATCGATCGATGTCACCGGCCCGCGATAGCCGCGCAGCGTGTCGTATTTCATCAACCCGTTCTGCATCGATTTGCGGGCAATGAGCTGGATCTTCGGATCGAGCGTGGTGCGGACGGAGAGGCCGCCTTCGTAGAGTGCATTCTCGCCGTAGCGGGCGATGATCTGGCGGCGCACCTCTTCGGTGAAGTACTCGCCGGCGAACAGATAGGTGCCGCTGCGCCGCGGCGTCACGCCCAGCGGCTCAGCCTTGGCCTTGTTGCCTTCCTCACGCGTGACATAGCCGTTCTCGACCATCTGATCGATGACCCAGTTGCGGCGCTCGATCGCGCGATCGGCATGCTTGAAAGGGTGATAGTTGTTCGGCCCCTTGGGCAGGGAGGCCAGGTAGGCGGCCTCGGCCACGGACAGTTCGTTGACCGACTTGTCGAAATAGGTCAGCGCCGCACCGGCGACGCCATAGGCGCCGAAGCCGAAGAAGATTTCGTTGAGGTAGAGCTCGAGAATGCGATCCTTGGGATAGGCCTGCTCGATGCGGAAGGCGAGGATCATCTCCTTGATCTTGCGCTCGTAGGTCTGGTCCGAGGACAACAGGAAGTTCTTCGCCACCTGCTGGGTGATCGTCGAAGCGCCGACCTGGCGCCGGCCCGAGCCGAAATTCTGCAGGTTGACGATGATGGCGCGGCCGAGGCCGGTGACATCGATGCCCGGGTGATTGTAGAAATTCTTGTCTTCCGCCGACAGGAAGGCCGCCTTGACGCGGTCCGGAATGGCCTGGATCGGCAGATACAGGCGCCGTTCGCGCGCATATTCGGCCATCAGCGCGCCGTCGGACGCATGGATGCGGGTGGTCACCGGCGGCTCGTATTTGGCCAGCACCTCGTAGTCGGGCAGATCCTTCGACAAATGGCCGATGTAGATCGCAACGCCCGCCGCGACCAGAAGGGCCAGCGTCGTGCCGATGCCGAAAAAATAGCCAATGAGACGAATCATACCCGCTCCAGTCCTTGGTTCGGGAATTTCCTAAACGAAGCCGCCTTTCACGCAAGCTTTCGAGCCGGTCCCAATCCGTAATCGAAAACCCTTGTCGCCGCCATGTGGACAAAATACGGCAATGCCTGATTTCACGGCTGCTGGCCGGAAATAAAAGCACTGGGTGTTGTCGTCGCGCAACGCCGCCTCTGGTTGCAGGCGTCGCCGGTCATGTCAACCTCCGGTTCCCGATCCGGCCTTGGCCGACGCGAACAGCGCGACGGCGTTGGTTATGCTCTGGGCCGCCTTGCCGCGCCAGTCGGCGTTGAGCAACTGCGCCTCGTCCTTGGCGTTCGAGAGATAACCGAGTTCGACCAGCACCGACGGCACATCGGGTGCCTTGAGCACCTTGAAACCCGCGGAGCGCTGCGGATTGTTGATAAGACCGACGCTGGTCGACAACTGGCCAACCAGCGTGTGGGCGAAACTCATCGAGAAATTGTGTGTTTCGCGGCGGATCAGGTCGATCAGGATGTCGGTGACTTCCTTGTTGTCGTTCTTGATTTCCATGCCGGCGAACTGGTCGGAGAGGTTCTCACGGTCGGCAAGCGCCTGCGCCTCGGGGTCCGAAGCCTTGTCGGAGACGGTATAGACGGTGGCGCCGCGAATGCCCTTGACGCTGATCGTGTCGGCATGGATCGAAATAAGCAGGTCGGCCTCATGCTGACGGGCAATGCGCACGCGGTCGTCCAGACGCAGGAATTCGTCTGTGTCGCGCGTCATGAACACATCGTAATTGCCGACGGCCGCGAGTTTGTCGCGCAGCTCCGTGGCGAAGGCCAGCGTGACGTTTTTTTCGATGGTGCCGTTCAGGCCCTCGGCACCGCCGTCGATGCCGCCATGGCCGGGGTCGATGACGACGGTGAACCGATGGCCCGGATTGGAGACCGGCCCGGTGCCGACCCGCCCTCCCTTGTCGGTCGAAACGGTCGATCCGGTGGTCAGCGCCTGATTGGCAAGTGCGGCATCGAACTCGCGTTCGGATGCCGCCGACATATCGATGGCAATGCGGTAGCCGGTTCCGTCCTCGTTCTTGAGCACGTCGAGCTTGTCGACGGCAAAGGGTCCCTTGCCGGTGAGGATCAGACGCGAAACGCCCTCGCCGAGTTCGCCCAGGCGCACGCCCTTGACCAGGCCCCGCGCCTTCAAATCCTTGGCATCCACGGCGAATCTCGTATTCGCGAGATCGATGACAAGACGGTTGGGACCACGCAGCAGGAACCATTTGATATCGGGTTCGCGGTCGAAATCCATGACGATGCGCATCTTGGTGGCATCGCCGGCCATCTTGTAGCCTTTTGCCACGAGCGGAGCGTCGGCGGCACTGGCATTTGAAGACAAGACGGATGAGGCCGCCAGCAGCAGCAAGAGGCAGAAAGAGGCCAGGATCCGGCCGCCGACACGACATCCCTTGTCTGTGAAGTCCGCCAATCCCATCTCTCTTGCAGTCGCTCCCGGTTTGGCGCCCGGCGCCCGGTCGTTTCGTCGAAATGCCGGTTAGGCCGCGAACTCGATTAACGATTGGTATCCAGAGAAGGTTAACCAAGCCTTTTCATGCAGGGCCGCAAGCCTGGCTTTACGCTACGGAACGGCTTTTTGCCGGCATCGGAAATCGGGGTTGCCTTCCACCCCGCCAAATCATAAAAGCGATGGTGGATCACTGCAATCCTGGAACCGCCCTCCTCCGCAGCTTCTTGCTACAGGGTCAGACGTAAAGGCGGCTCCTTTCGCTTCAGGCGAAAAGGGTTCAGGTGATCGCGACGAATTTCGCAGGCGTGCTCCCGTGGCGGGGGAATCGCCTGCGTGAGGAAAACGGCCGGGTTTGTTCCCGTGCCGGCTCTGTATGAGCAAACAAGCTGGTCCGGTTCGTCCGGGCTTTGGTTCAAAAGGTTCTGTTGGTGACGATGGCTTCAAGCGCAATCATGGAAAGGTCCGCATCAAACCGCGCCATTATGGCTGCGGGCGGCACCGCCATGGCGCTCAAGCGGCGGCCGACGGACGTTCAAATATCCGGCACCCACATTCCAGACACGCAGCAGCAGGCTTTGCCTCGCAAGCTGCGGCTGACGGCTGCCGGGGGGAAACGAAATAATGCCCAACAAAATGCTGATAGACGCCTCCCACCCGGAGGAAACACGCGTTGTCGTCATACGCGGTAACCGTATTGAAGAATTCGACTTTGAATCCCAGGACAAGAAGCAGCTCAAAGGAAACATCTACCTAGCCCGCGTAACGCGCGTAGAGCCCTCCCTTCAGGCAGCCTTTGTCGAATATGGCGGCAACCGTCACGGTTTTCTCGCCTTCAGTGAAATCCACCCCGATTACTACCAGATTCCGGTCGCCGATCGTCAGGCACTGCTGCGCGCGGAAGCGCAGGAGGCTGAGGACGAGGAGAACGAGGACGGCGACGGCGATGATCGCCAGAGCCGCGATCGCGGACGGCGCGGCCGCAGGCGCGGCGGCAAGCCCCGCGACCGGGGCGAGCACAAGCGCGATGCAGCCGATTCCGGCGAGGCGAGCGACGCTGCCGACGAGGCAGAAGAAGGTGCCGACGCTGGTGTCGAGGACATCTCGCACACGTCCGAGATCATCGAACATGCGGCTGATTCGTCCGAACATGCTGATGCGTCCGAGCATGGTGAGGATTCGGCCGAGCAGGACGAAGGCGAAATCCGCGAAGGCGGCCCGACGTCGATCGCCGCCTCGGTCGAGGCCGATGTGATTTCCGAAGCCGTCCCGCTGGCCGAACAAGGTAGCGAAGCGACCTCCGGCGACAATGATCGCGGCATGCTGGAAGAAGTGCAGTCCTCGCATCCGGACGATCACGAGGTCGAATCGGTCGGCGCCGAGGATGCGCTGGAAGAAGTGCGCAACCGCCGCAAGCCGGTGCGCCGCCAGTACAAGATCCAGGAAGTGATCAAGCGCCGGCAGATCCTCCTGGTGCAGGTCGTCAAGGAAGAGCGCGGCAACAAGGGCGCGGCGCTGACCACCTATCTGTCGCTGGCCGGCCGCTATTCGGTGCTGATGCCGAACACGGCGCGTGGCGGCGGCATTTCGCGCAAGATCACCAGCGCGGTCGACCGCAAGCGGCTCAAGGAGGTCGTCGCCGATCTCGAAGTGCCGCAGGGCATGGGCGTCATCCTGCGCACCGCCGGCGAGAGCCGCACCAAGGCAGAGATCAAGCGCGACTACGAATATCTGATGCGGCTTTGGGAAAATGTCCGCAATCTCACCTTGCAGTCCACGGCCCCTGCCCTGGTCTACGAGGAAGGCAGCCTGATCAAGCGCTCGGTGCGCGACCTCTACAACAAGGATATCGACGAGATTCTTGTCTCCGGCGAGGAAGGCTACCGCGAGGCCAAGGACTTCATGCGCATGCTGATGCCGAGCCACGCCAAGGTGGTTCAGCCGTTCCGCGACACGACGCCGATCTTCGTGCGCAACGGCATCGAGGCACAGCTCGACCGCATGCTGCAGCCGCAAGTGACGCTGAAGAGCGGCGGCTACATCATCATCAACCAGACCGAAGCGCTGGTTGCCATCGACGTGAATTCGGGCCGCTCCACCAAGGAGCACTCGATCGAGGACACCGCGCTCCACACCAATCTGGAAGCGGCCGAGGAAGTCGCGCGTCAGCTAAGGCTGCGCGATCTTGCCGGCCTGATCGTCATCGACTTCATCGACATGGAGGAGAACCGCAACAACCGCTCCGTCGAGAAGCGGCTGAAGGATCACCTCAAGAACGATCGTGCGCGCATCCAGGTCGGCCGTATCTCGCATTTCGGCCTCATGGAGATGTCACGCCAGCGCATCCGCGCCAGCGTGCTGGAATCGACCATGAAGCCTTGCCCGCATTGCGGCGGCACCGGCCATGTGCGCTCCGATTCGTCGGTCGCGCTGATGGTGGTGCGGGCGATCGAGGAATTCCTGCTCAAGGATTCGCGCAGCCACATCACGGTGCGGACGCCGGCGGCGACAGCACTCTACGTGCTCAACCACAAGCGCGGCACGCTGGTGGAACTCGAAAGCCGCTTCGGGCTGACGATCACCGTCGAGGCCGACGATTCGGTGGGTTCGCAGCACTATGCGATCTTCCGCGGCGCGTTGGCTGAAAAGCCGGAAGGCTTTGTCGAGGCGCGCAGCTTCCCGGCCTATGTCGAGCCGGACGAGCCCGAGGATGAGATTGCCGTCATCGAGGAAGACGACGAGGCGCCGATCCAGGCAGAACAGCCACGCCAGCAGCCGCAGCAACAGCAGCCGCGGCCCGCTGCCGGTGGTGAGG
>NZ_RZQA01000030.1:0-16388 GCF_004022915.1 Mesorhizobium sp. M7A.F.Ca.US.006.04.2.1 | reverse complement strand
CAGGACACGATCCTGGTGGCGGCAGACTGATGAGCGCGCAGCCCGCCCGCATGGAAGAGATCGGCAGCGCCGCAGGCCGGGAGCTCAACACGCAGGGACTTCACGCCGACGCCCGGCGTGAATCACTACGGCTGCTGGCGCTGTTGTCGCCAAGCCTGCTTCTGGTCTTCGCCATCATCATCGTGCCGATCGGCTGGCTGTTCTGGCTGTCGCTGTTCGACGAAGCGGGCGGCTTCAGCGCCGCCAATTATGCGCGATTCTTCGAGCAGGCCTCCTACATCAAGACCTTCATCACCACCTTCAAGGTCGCCTTCATCGTCACCGGCGCCTGCGTGCTGCTCGGCTATCCCTTGGCCTACATGCTGTCGCAACTGTCGCGGCGGGCGGCGTCGATCTGCCTGATCTTCGTCATCCTGCCGTTCTGGACATCGGTTCTGGTGCGCACCTATGCCTGGCTGGTGATCCTGCAGCGCAAGGGACTGATCAACAGCTGGCTGATCGATCTCGGAATCATCAGCCAGCCGCTATCGCTCGCCAACAATTTTTCCGGCGTCGTCATCGGCATGACGCATATCTTGCTGCCGTTCCTGGTGCTGCCGCTCTACGCTTCGATGAAGACCATCGACACCGACTGCCTGCGCGCCGGCATGAATCTCGGCGCCGGCCCGACTGCCACCTTCCGGCAGATCTTCTTTCCGCTGTCGCTGCCAGGCCTCGCCTCGGGCGTGGTCATCGTCTTCGTGCTCTGCCTGGGCTTCTTCGTCACGCCGGCTTTGATGGGCGGCGGCAAGGTCATCATGTGGGCGATGCGCATGGAACAGACCACCAGCCTCTATTCAAACTGGGGCGCGGGTGCAGCACTGGGCGTGGTGCTGCTGGTGGTGACGCTGGCGCTTCTCGGCCTGTTCCAGTGGCTGCTCGGCGCGCGTGCCACCGGCGTGTGGAGTTCGAGATGAGTAGGGATCTCGGCCTGCCTATCTCGCACCGGCAACGCCTATGGCTCTATTGCTTCGGCGGCCTCGTGCTGCTGTTCCTGATCGCACCGTCGATCATCATCGTCATCATGTCGTTTTCCGATTCGACGCTGCTGCAATTCCCGCCGCAGCAATGGTCGCTGCGCTGGTACCAGGCCTATTTCGGGTCGCTGGAGTGGCGCGATGCCACGATCGTCTCGGTCAAGGTGGCTGTCATGACCGTGCTGGTGGCGACGCCGCTCGGCACCGCGGCCGCCTATGCCATCAACCGGGGCACGCTGCGCTTCAACGGCACCATCAACGCGCTGCTGACGGCGTCGCTCATCGTCCCTGTGATCCTGATCGGCATCGGCACCTTCTTTCTCTATGCGCGCATCGGCCTCAACAACACGCTGACCGGCCTGGTCATCGCGCATACGGTGCAGGCGCTGCCGTTGGTGGTGCTGACCGTGCTGTCGGGATTGCGCTCCTACGACATGAACCAGGAGCGCGTGGCGCGCAGCCTTGGCGCCGGCCGCGTCGCCGCCTTCTGGCAGGTGACGATGCCGCAGATCCGCTTCTCGATTGTCTCGGGCGCGCTGTTTGCCTTCATCACCTCCTTCGACGAAGTGGTGGTTTCGCTGTTCATATCGGGCGGCGAGACGACGACATTGACGCGCCGCATGTTCAATGCGCTGCGCGACCAGATCGACCCGACGATCGCCGCCATCTCGACCTGCCTGATCGTTCTGTCGGTCGTGCTGTTGTCGGTTGCGCAGATCTTCGGCCGGCGGCATTGATTTCACCAGATCAATTCGCAGAAGTGACCAATTTGCAGAAGTGACTAGGGGATATCCAGACAGAATGCGTGATTTCCAGTTTCCCGGCCGCTCGCCGGTTCGTGCCACCGAGGCGGTTGCCGCGACCTCGCATCCGCTTGCAACGCTTGCGGCCATCGACATGCTGCGCTCCGGCGGCAATGCCATGGACGCCGCGGTCTGCGCCGCCGCCGTGCAGGGTGTGGTCGAGCCGCAATCGACGGGCATCGGTGGCGACTGCTTCGTGCTTTATTCTCCCGGAGGACAAGGCAATGTGCTGGCCTTCAATGGCTCCGGCCGGGCGCCGGCCAGGGCGACGGTCGGCTGGTATCTCGAAAAAGGCTTCGACCGCATCCCGCTGCAGGGTCCGCATGCGGTCACCGTACCGGGCGCCGTCGACGCCTGGAGCCGCCTGCTCGAAGACCATGGCCGCAAGGGCCTTGCCGAGGCGCTGGCGCCGGCCATTCACTATGCCGAGAACGGCTATGTCGTGCACGACCGCGTCGCCTTCGACTGGGCCGAGCCGGAGACCGACCTGTCGGCCGACGAGCATGCCGCGCGCATCTTCCTGCCCGGCGGCAGGGCGCCGAAGGCGGGTGACGTCCATCGGCAGCCGGAACTGGCGGCGACCTTGCGCATCATCGCCAAACACGGCCGGTCCGGTTTCTACGAAGGCGCGGTCGCCGACGATATGGTGAGCCGGCTCAACGAATTGGGCGGACTTCATACGGCCGAGGATTTTGCCGCGACCAGAGGCGACTATGTGGCGCCGGTCAGCACCTCCTATGGCGGCCATGAGATCCACCAGATGCCGCCGAACAATCAGGGGCTGACGGCGCTTTTGATGCTCAATTTGCTGTCGGGCTTCGAGCTTGGCGGGCTCGACCCCAACGGCGCCGAACGCCTGCATCTGGAGATCGAGGCCGGGCGCCTGGCTTACCGCGACCGCGACCGCTATGTCGGCGACCAGGACCATGTCCCGGTGCCCCTGAAGCAGCTCCTGTCCGGCGCCTATGCCGACCGGCTACGCGCCGAGATCGACCGCGACCGCGCCATGACGCATCTGCCGCGCGTCGAGCTGCCCGGCAGCGACACGGTCTATATCTCCATCGTCGACCGCGACCGTAACGCGGTCTCCTTCATCAACTCGACCTATTATTCGTTCGGCAGTGGCGTCGTCGGCCCGAAGACCGGTATCGTGCTGCAGAACCGTGGTTCGAGCTTCCGCCTCGACCCGGCGCATCCGAACGCGATCGCGCCGGGCAAGCGGCCGATGCACACGATCATGCCGGGCATGGCGACGAAGAACGGCCGCGTGGTGATGCCGTTCGGCGTCATGGGCGGCGGTTACCAGCCGTTTGGCCATGTCCACCTGCTCACCAACATGATCGATTTCGGCATGGACCCGCAGCAGGCACTGGATGCGCCGAGGGTGTTTTACAACGATGACACAGTGGAAGCCGAGCGTGGCGTTCCCACTGATGCAACCGAGGGCCTGCGCCGGCGCGGCCACCGCATCGCCGAACCGCATCATCCGCTTGGCGGCGGGCAAGTGGTGCTGATCGACTGGGAGAAGGGGACGCTGACCGGCGCTTCCGATCCGCGCAAGGATGGTTTGGCGCTTGGCTATTGAGGCGATCCGTTGTCCAATGGCGCCCATATCGAGGCAAGCCCGTCAGAAGGGCTCTCGCCAGTAATCGTTCGAAATCCAGCCGGTGATCATGACCCAAACTGAAACCCACGCAGATCTCTCCCGCCGTCTGGCCGCCGGCGCCGACGACGCCCCCGCCATTCTGGCGCTCGATAGGGCAACGCTCAGCCATGGCGGATTGCGCAGCATGATCGCCGACACGGCAAAACAGCTGCATGCGCGCGGCATCGGCCGCGGCGACAGGGTAGCGATCGTGCTGCCGAACGGGCCCGAGATGGCCACCGCCTTCGTCGCCGTGGCGGCCGCCGCCTCGACGGCGCCGCTCAACCCCGCCTACCGGGCCGACGAGCTCGATTTCTACCTGACCGACATCGGCGCCAAGGCGATCCTTGTCGCGGAGGGTGAGACCGGCCCCGCGGTGACGGTGGCCGAGCGCCTCGGCATCGGCGTGCTGCGGCTTGTCGTGCAGCCCGGCACACCCGCCGGCAGTTTTGCTATCGAGGGCGCGGCGATCGGACCGAAGGCCCCGCCCGACATGGCGCAAGACAGCGACATTGCGCTGCTGCTGCATACCTCCGGCACGACATCGCGTCCAAAACTGGTGCCGCTCAGCCATGCCAACATCGCGGCCTCGGCAGCTCATATCGGCGGCACCCTTGGCCTGACGGCCGATGACCGTTGCCTCAATATCATGCCGCTGTTCCACATTCACGGCCTGATCGCGGCCGTGCTGTCGTCGCTGGCTGCCGGCGGCAGCATCTACTGCACGCCGGGTTTCAACGCGCTGCGCTTCTTCCAGTGGCTGAGCGAGGCGCAGCCGAGCTGGTACACGGCGGTGCCGACCATGCATCAGGCGATCCTGGCCCGCGCGGCACGCAACACCGAGGCGCTGGCGGCGGCGCGCCTGCGCTTCATCCGCTCGTCCTCGGCGTCGCTGCCGGCGCAGGTCATGACCGAGCTGGAAGCGACCTTCGGCTGCCCAGTGATCGAATCCTACGGGATGACCGAGGCGGCTCACCAGATGGCCTCGAACCGGCTGCCGCCGGGCCAGCGCAAGCCCGGCAGCGTTGGTGCCTCCGCCGGGCCGGAGGTGGCTGTGATGGCGCCCGACGGGCGGCTGCTCGATGCAGGCGAGACCGGCGAGATCGTCATCCGCGGGCCCAATGTCACGACGGGCTACGAAAAGAACCCGGATGCCAACGCCACGGCTTTCGCGCATGGCTGGTTCCACACCGGCGACCAGGGCGTGCTGGACGGGGATGGCTATCTCAGGGTCACCGGTCGGCTCAAGGAGATCATCAATCGCGGCGGCGAAAAGATCTCGCCACTCGAGGTCGACGATGTGCTGATGGACCATCCGGCGGTGGCGCAGGTCGTCACCTTCGCCATGCCGCATGACAAGCTTGGCGAGGAGGTGGCGGCGGCGGTTGTGCTGCGCGAAGGCATCAGCGCCACTGAGGGCGACATCCGCACCTATGCCGCGACGCGGCTTGCCGACTTCAAAGTGCCGCGCAAGATCCTGATCCTGGACGAGATCCCCAAGGGCGCGACCGGCAAATTGCAGCGCATCGGCCTTGCCGCCAAACTCGGGCTTTGACGATGAAGATCACCATCTTCGGCGCCGGTGCGATCGGCGGCTATCTCGCTGCCAAGCTTGCCGCCGCCGGCCGCACCGATCTCTCGATCGTCGCGCGCGGCGCCCATCTGGAAGCGATCAAGGCAGATGGCCTGCGCCTGATCGAGGATGGCCAGGAGACGTCCGTCCCCGTCCGGGCCGCCGCCAAGGCCGAGGAACTTGGCGTGCAGGATTATGTCGTGCTGGCGCTGAAGGCCCATTCCCTCACCCCGGCGCTCGACCAGATCGCACCGCTGCTTGGGGACCACACATCAGTCGTCACCATGCAGAACGGCGTGCCGTGGTGGTATTTCCACGGCGTCGGCGGGCCACTCGAAGGCACCAGGCTGAACGCGGTCGATCCCGGCGGCGCGATCTGGCAGCGGATTGGACCGGACCGCGTCATCGGCTCGGTCGTCTATCCCGCGGTCGAGGTAGATGCGCCGGGGCTCATCCGCCATGTCGAGGGCAAACGCTTCTCGCTCGGCGAACCCTCGGGCGAGCGCAGCGAACGGGTCACGCTTCTGGCCGAGGAGATGGTCAAGGGCGGCTTGCAGGCGCCGGTGCGCGAAGACATCCGCAGCGAGATCTGGGTAAAACTGTGGGGCAATCTCTCCTTCAACCCGATCTCGGCGCTGACCGGCAGCACGCTTGCCGCGATCGTTGCCGACGAGGGCACCCGCACGCTCGCCCGCACCATGATGCTGGAGGCGCAGGCGATCGGCGAAAGCCTCGGCGTGCGTTTTCCCATCGCGGTCGACCGGCGCATCAAGGGCGCCGGCGATGTCGGCGAGCACAAGACCTCGATGCTGCAGGACCTGGAGCGTGGCCGGCCGATGGAGATCGACGCGCTGGTGAGCGCGGTACAGGAACTTGGCAGGCTAACGGACAAGCCGACCCCGACCATCGATGCCGTGCTGGCGCTGGTGCGGCGGCTGGCGGTGGAACGCGGGTGTTATGGATAATGGGCTCGGGGTTGATCAGCACCGTGGCGAGGGCGCGACGATCCAGGCCTTGAAGCGCCTTGGCCTCATCTCCCAGCTTGACCAGGGTTAGCAGCATGCTGAACGCCATTCACCACGTCGCGCTCATCTGCACCGACTACGACCGGTCGCGACGGTTCTACGTCGAACTCCTCGGCCTCGATCTGATCCGGGAGGTTTATCGGGAGGAGCGGCAGTCATGGAAGGCGGATCTGCGGATCGGGTCGGCCCAAATGGAATTGTTCTCCTTCCCTGCACCGGCGATGCGGCCGTCCCACCCAGAGGCTACAGGCCTGAGACATCTGGCATTCGCGGTGGCTCATCTTGATCCCGTGATTATCCGCCTGGAAGCCGCAGGCGTTGCCGTCGAGCCAATCCGGATCGATCCATACACAGACCAACGGTTTACCTTTTTCAGGGACCCGGATGGATTGCCGCTGGAACTCTACGAAGCCCCATAAGGACGGTTCGATTTCACGATGGGCGCTTTGTACTGACGGTCTCGGTATCGGCGGACCGCGAATCTGTGCTAAGCGCCGCCCAACCAACCAAAGGACGACACCAATGAGCGAACTGACCGTGGCCGAGGCGACCGAGAGCATCTATGCCTCGCTCCGGGCGGACAATGCCGACATCGACACACATATCGCGGCGCTTAAGGCGGCGCTGACGCGAGAGGGGATCAAACAGGCGGTGTTCGATCCGACCAAGCTGGCGCAGAACAACCGCTCGGGCCGCAAGTTGATGCAGGCTTATTTTCGGCAACGCGGCGTGAGCGTGACGTTTTCGGACCAATAGAACCGCGCACGGGCGATCTCAACCGCGCCGTTTCTCGATTCGGTCCGTCGCCATCTGGACGTCGGGACTGCGCTGTATGTTTGCCGCAACGATGTTGATTGCGGCTACCCAAAGCATACATCTGAATGCGGTCGCGTGTTGCGCTTTAAGCGGACATCGGGTCCGCAGTGTGGCCGGGCAACTTGCCCCGACACCGTAGTCTCACCGCCCGAAACTTCCGAGCGTGGCCAGCTGCTTATTGTCCCGTGTCTTGTCGGAATCTTCGATCGCCTCAACCGACTGGATGTATTTGGCAATATACTCCGGTGACAGTCCGTGTTCTCTGCCACCTGCAAGGACAAAGTCCTTATACCAGCTATAAGGTTTGAGGCTGTCGTCGATGTAGTCGGAAGTGGCGAGATATGTAAGGACCTTTCGCCTACGACCTTTGTCATTAATGACCGTGACCGTCGCGTGCTCGTAGCCAATTCCGACGCCTTCGGCCTTGTCTAGCTCAGCACGTTCGGCAGGGTCGAAGCTGAACAGAACCCCGATCACGCTATTCTCGTTGCCAGTGGCCAATGCGTTGCACTTCGCGGACTTGTCGACGCTACGCTTATGAAAACGGAGTTCATGACCCGGCAAGGTGGCGATGCCGAGTGGCTTGCAGCTCGGCATGCGTTCGCGCAGCCGGGCGGTCGACATGTTTGACCCGTAGGCAAAATAGACGACGTGTTCGGGGGGGCCGGTCTCTATGTTCCTCAGCGGTTCGATCGTCCCGGCTTCAGGATCGTTCGTAACGGTACCGTCATTATGCTGCACTCGTCGGTTTCTTCGCCTTCGCGTGTGATGATTGGCCGTCCGTCCTCGAGATCAAGGATTGGAACTGGCCTGCCTGCCCATCCGCAGTCGGCGCAGCGCGGTCGTTCCCAAAGTATACCGGGTGCCTCATTATTTCCGCCATGCTCGGGTTCGAGATGCGGCGAACCGCAGTTCGGGCACTCCGGAGGCACCCCGCGCAACTCGCGAATGATTAGTGATGTCGCCATGCCGATGGCGTGTTGGATCAACGATTGCGCCATCTCGGCATCAATCCAAGTGGCCGACTTTGAATGCGTCAGCCAGTTTGAAAACGTCCATGCGGACTCAAGCGCACTCTTGAGGGTCCCGCGACGCTCTTTGTTGGTGTCGCCCGGCAGAAGATCGTTGCAGATGATCTCCGTCCAAACGCGGAAGTTCGCACGTTGTGGCGGCGTGCCTGTCCATATTGCCGCGTCCTGCGCGACACTGATCAGTTCGAGAAGCGCCTCCCGGCAGCGGACGCCTACAGCTTGATAGTCCGCGAGATTATGCGCTTGCGTCACAGCGGTGCCGGATTCTTCCATCTTCTCGAAGACGGGACCGAACGGGAGTATGCGTAGATCTCCCTCCTGTTGTTTTTCCGTACGCGGAATGCGGAGCATCAGGCCAATATGGAAGGTGAGAGCAAGGTCCATATTTGGGAACTGCTCCTGAGAGTAGAGGTTTGTGCCGCCCGTGATGACCCACCAGCGATCCTTGTTGGTATGGATATCCCACACATCGTGGCGAGTGTTCAGGACAGATTCCGAGTAGACCTTTTGCATAAAGGTCACTTCGAGGTCGGGCGCCTGCCATTCAAAGTATTCCTGGACCTCCTCGATCTCCTCTTCGGTAGCCTTCAACATGATTGTCTCCCGCGAACGCCTGTCATACAGCGCTGCAAAGGGTTTGCGACAGCCTCAACAATAGTCCGATGTCACTGAGCTTTCAAAATCCAGCGCTGCAACGCGGGATATCCGCATTGGGCCAATTTGAGACGTTAGTCCACCGAATTCAGCGGCCGCTGTCACTTGTCGGATGCCGGAACCTGCCGGTCCGTTACCGGCCCATCATGTCGGAGAGGTTTTGGAGCTCGGCCAACCAATGATCCACTCAACTCCTCCATCGGCTGCCGAGTGCATAGGCGATTCATTCCACCAAAATCATAAATCGCGACACTTCTGGCCGTCACTTCGACCGACTCAATAACAGCGATCTGCCGCCGCAAGGGCTTCGGCACGGTGAGCTTGGTCCAGTGCGCCAATCCGTCGGACCGACGCATAGAACCTGACATAGTCGCCCGAGCACAGATCGAACAGGCGGAGAAACGCGGTCACCCGATCGCTATAGACGGAAGTCGCGGCGAGCTTTGCATTGTTGATCGGGGAAGCGAACCAGGCATCGTATCCCCGGTATCGGCCCCAGCGCCTGTCGCGCATGTGTCGGTAGCGCATCCGCAGCCGTTCGATCGCGGCCGTCTTCGCGGCCAGTTTTTGCTCCGAGGTTCCGGCGTTGGAATAGACTTTCGCCAACTCGTCCCGTGTTTGCGACACCAGCGCAAGAAATTCAGCTTTGCGCCTCCGGGCGGCTTCGTAACGGCGCAATGCTGCGGTATCGCCAGCCGCGCGCAGCCATTTTTTCACGCCGGTCGTTTCGACGGCGACAGCGAACGACTCGTTGAATGCGGAATCGTCGTGCACGTAGACGCGCTGGTGGGCCAATTCATGGAACACCAGCCCTGCAAGATAGGTTTTATCCTCGCTGAACATCGTGCTCAGCAGCGGGTCACTCGACCAGCCAAGCGTGGAATATGCGGTGATGCCCGTCACATAGACATCCATGCCCTGTCCTTGAAGTTCGGCAGCGGTTTCAATTGCGGACTTCCTGGAGAAATATCCCCGGTAGGGCACGCAGCCGAAAACGGGAAAACACCATGTTCGCGGCGTCAGCGAGAATGCCGGCGCGGCGAAGACGGCCCATGTCACCGAGTCCCGACCGATATCGACATAGCTGCGGTAGCTGTTGTTGTCGGGCAGCGCCAGTTCATCCGTTGCGAACTGTCGTATGGCGCTCGCCGATGCCATTCGAGCGCGCAATGCCTTCGGCGTCGAAGGGTCCTCGATCAGTTTTCCGACATCCTGGCGCGCCGTCATGATCCGCAGATGACCCTGCACGGATTGCGCATAATATGAAACACTGGTGCAGCCGGTCACACCGGACACCACGATCATAACGGCAACCAATCGAAAGAATGCGCGCATCACGATTTGCCCACAGCAGTGCTCCCGTACCGATCGGGCGATTGTCGCGATTGCCCCAGGTCCCAAGCAGCCGCATCGATTTGATCGAGGTCTATAGCTTTCTAAAGAATCCGGACAGGATATTCGGACCCACTTCCCCAGGGCGCAGTCTGATCCCGTCCTCGAAGCAGTTCAGCGTCATGCATTCGAAGCCGCTGTGTGCGAGGAGTGCCACCAGCGAGTCACGATCGAAGTGGTGGAGGTGCTCGTCGGGAAGACGCATACGCCACGTCCGGAACCAGGCGTCGCCGTCGGCGCCGAGCTCGCGCCAGCGGCAATAAGGGACGGCGACGGCCAGGTAGCGGGCCTTAAGCCGGGCGAGGAAACCCAGATCCGGGATATGCTCAAGCACATCGAACATGGCGACGAGATCCCACGAGCTGGAGAGCGCCTCATCCCAATCGACGAAGCGGACGCCCTTGGGCAGCGGAAACCTGGTTATGTCGCAGCCGGCGCAGTCGGCGACCCCGGTTATTTTCGCGGCTTCGATGAATGTGCCGGTGCCATATCCAATCTCCAGCACGGACCGGGGAATCTCGCCAGTGATCCCCAGCACCCAGCCGAGTCGCTGATATCCGAGCTTGATGGTCCGGTCACTCAGGTCCTCGTAATAGGAAATATACTGCTTGTCATACTTGATCGGTTTGGAGTCGACCTGGTGGATCACGCCAAACCCGTCCACCGCGTAGTTGTCCAACATTGGCGTGCGGCCCCCAGATTCCGGTGCTCAGTCCTTGCCCGCCCGCTTGAAAATCCGCGCATAAAATTCGCCGACGATGCCGCGCCGGAAGATCAGCACGCACACCATGAAGATGAGGCCGGTGGCGATGGTCACCGGAAAGCCGGAAGTGGCAAGCGTGTTTTCCAGGCCAATGACAAGGCTGGCGCCGATGATCGGCCCGACCATGGTGCCGATGCCGCCGAGAAGCGTCATCAGGATCACCTCGCCCGACATCTGCCAGGTGACGTCGGTGAGCGTGGCGAACTGGAAAACGATCGCCTTGAGCGAGCCGGCCAGCCCGGCCAGGGCCGCCGACATGACGAAGGCGCCCAGCTTGTAGTTGGCGACGGAATAGCCCAGCGAAATGGCGCGGTTCTCGTTCTCGCGGATCGAGCGCAGGATCATGCCGAACGGCGAGTTGACGATGCGCCAGATGGCGAAGACGCCGATCAGGAACACCGCCAGCACGAAGTAATACATGTTCAGCGAGACGTTCAGGTCGAGGACGCCAAGCAGCATGCCGCGCGGCACGCCCTGAATGCCGTCCTCGCCTTGCGTGAAGGGCGACTGCACACAGAAGAAGAAGAACATCTGCGACAGCGCCAGCGTGATCATGGCGAAATAGATGCCTTGCCGGCGAATTGCGAAAAAGCCCATGACAAGGCCGAGCAAGGCCGCACCCGCCATGCCGAGCAGAATGCCGGCTTCCGGCGGCCAGCCCCAGACCTTGACGGCATGCGCAGTGAAGTAGGCGGCCCCGCCGAAGAAGGTGGCGTGGCCGAACGATAAGAGCCCGGTATAGCCGAGCAGAAGATTGAACGCGCAGGCAAACAGCGCGAAACACAGCATCTTCATCAGGAAGATCGGATAGATCAGGAAAGGCGCTACCAGCAGCGCCAGGATGCCGAGCCCGACCAGCATCCATTCCAGCCGTGCCGAGGTTTTGGCCGATGCCTCGCGAAGCGTCAGTTCGGTCATGTCAGATGTCCCTTCCGACATGTCAAGCGTCCCTTCCGAACAGGCCAGCCGGCCGGACCAGAAGCACGATGGCCATGATGACGAAGACCACGAGATTGGAGGCCTCGGGGTAGAAGACCTTGGTCAGGCCCTCGGCGAGGCCAAGCATGTAGCCGGTGACGATCGCACCGAGGATCGATCCCATGCCGCCGACCACCACCACCGCGAAGACGACGATGATGAGGTCCGATCCCATAAGCGGGCTCACCTGATAAATCGGTGCTGCTAGAATGCCGGCAAGCCCGGCCAGCGCGGAGCCAAGGCCGTAGGTGAGGGTCAGCAGCAACGGCACGTTGACGCCGAAAGCCTGGACGAGACGGGGATTCTCGGTTGCCGCGCGCAGATAGGATCCAAGCCTGGTCTTCTCGATCAGCGCCCAGGTGCCGAAGCAGACGATCAGCGAGGCGACCACGACCCAGCCGCGATAGTTGGGCAGGAACATGAAGCCGAGATTGGTGCCGCCGGCAAGCAGCGGCGGCACGGCGTAAGGGTTTCCCGAGACGCCGTAATAATAGCGGAAGATGCCTTCGAGCACGAGCGCGAGGCCGAAGGTGAAGAGCAGCCCGTAGAGCGGATCGAGATCGTACAGCCTCGACAGCGCCAGGCGCTCGACCACGACGCCGAAGACGCCAACGATCAGCGGCACAAGGATCAAAGCGGGCCAATAGCCGATGCCGAGATGGGTGAGAAGCAGGTAGCCGACGAAGGCGCCGAACATATACTGGGCGCCATGGGCGAAATTGATGACGCGCAGCAAGCCGAATATGACGGCCAGGCCCAGGCTCAGCATGGCGTAGAACGAGCCGTTGATCAGGCCGACCAGCAACTGGCCGAGGAAGGCCTGAACCGGGATTCCGAAGATCATCGTCATGGCGCCATCATACACCCAGGACTTCGTGGAGCTGCGCCATGCGGTCCGGCAGTTCGCCGACTGGAAACCCCGCCACCACCTTGCCGTGCTCCATCAGGTAGAAACGGTCGGCGACGCGACTGGCGAAGCGGAAGTTCTGCTCGACCAGCAGGATCGTCATGCCGCGCTTTTTCAACGTCGCCAGCAACGCGCCGATGCGCTGCACGATGACGGGAGCGAGCCCCTCCGTCGGTTCGTCGAGAAGCAGCATCTTCACGCCGGTTCGCAGCATGCGCGCGATCGCCAGCATCTGCTGTTCGCCGCCCGACAGCCTGGTGCCGGGACTGTTGCGCCGCTCCTTCAGATTGGGGAACAGATCGAATATCTCCTCGACGCTCATGCCGCCCTGCGCGACGACCGGCGGCAGAATCAGATTCTCGTCCACGGTCAGCGTTGCGAAGATGCCGCGCTCCTCCGGCACGAAGCCGATGCCTTGATGGGCGGTGCGGTGCAGCGGCAGCCGCATCAGGTCCTTGCCGTCGAAGGCGATCCGGCCGGTCCGCTTGCGGATCAACCCCATGATGGCGCGCAGCGTCGTCGTCTTGCCGACGCCATTGCGGCCGAGCAGCGTGACCGTCTCGCCGGCAAACACTTCCAGATCGACACCGTGCAGCGCATGGCCCTCGCCATACCAGGCGTTGAGGCCGGTGACGGCAAGCAGAGGTGCGGCACTAGTCATCGGCGGTGCCCATATAGGCGATCTTGACGCGCTCGTCGCGGCTAACGGTGGCGTAGTCGCCAGCGGCCAGCACCTCGCCGCGCTGCATGACCGTTATCCAGTCGCAAAGGTCGGCCACCACGGTCAGATTGTGCTCGACCATCAGCACGGCGCGATCCCTGGCAACCGAACGGATGAGGCTGGAAACCGTGGCCACGTCCTCATGCCCCATGCCGGCCATCGGCTCGTCCAGCAGCAGCACTTTCGGATCGAGCGCGAGCGTCGTGGCGATCTCCAGCACGCGTTTCCTGCCATAGGAAAGATCGCCGGCGAGCCTGTTCCTGGCGTCGTCGAGACCAACCGAGCGCAGCAATTCCTCGGCGCGCGGGGTCAGCCGGTCGAGCGCCGCGAGCGAGCGCCAGAATTGAACGGCAAGACCACCCGGCCGCTGCAGCGCGACGCGGACATTGTCGAGCACGCTGAGGTGCGGAAAAATCGCCGATATCTGGAACGAGCGCACCAGCCCCATCCGCGCAACCCTGGCCGGCGAGGTGCGGGTGATGTCGTGGCCAAGCAGCTCGATCCTGCCGCTGGTCGGCGCCAGGAACTTGGTGAGCAGGTTGAAGACGGTCGTCTTGCCGGCGCCGTTGGGTCCGATCAGGGCATGGATGTTGCCATGGCGGACATCGAGATCGACGTTTTTGACGGCGATGAAGCCGGCAAAGTCGCGTCGCAACCCGCGGGCGGAAAGCACAACCCGCGGCTCGTTCGCGTCCAGGTCAGTCGGCGCCATCGGCCGCGCCGATCACTGGCCGGCCGTCGGACAGCCGCTTTCCTTCTCGCTGAGGAAGGCCTCGTTGCCTGGAATGGTGGCGAGATATTTGTAGTAGTCCCAATCCTCGGTGCTCTCGGCTGGCGACTTGACCTGGTAGAGGTACATGTCGTGGACCATGTTGCCGTCCGCCTGCACCTTGCCGTTGGTTATCACCGCGTCGTCCACAGGCATCGAATGCAGCTGCTTGGCGACGGCTTCGGTCTCGTCCGTGCCGGCCTTGTCGATCGCCTTCAAATACTGTGTCACCGCCGAATAGGTCGCGGCCTGGATCATGTTCGGCATGCGGTTGGTGCGCTTGAAGAAGCGCTGCCCGAATTCGCGGCTCTTGTCGTCGCGATCCCAGTAATAGCCTTCGGTCAACACGACGCCCTGCGCCGCTTGAAGGCCAAGCCCATGCACCTCGGCCAGCGTGAACAGGAGTGCGGCAAGACGCTGACCGCCCTGCACGATGCCGAATTCGGCCGCCTGCTTGATGGAGTTGGAGGTATCGAGGCCGGCATTGGCCAGGCCGATGACCTTGGCGCCCGACGATTGCGCCTGCAGCAGGAAGGACGAATAATCGGTCGATCCCAGGGGATAACGCACCTCGCCCAGCACCTTGCCGCCATGGCTTTCGACGAACTTGGTGGTCTGATCCTTCAGCGAGTAGCCGAATGCATAGTCGACGGTGACGAAGAACCAGCTGTCGCCGCCCTGCTGCACGAGAGAGCCGCCGGTACCCACCGCCTGCGAGTGAGTGTCATAGGCCCAGTGGAAGCCGTAGGGCGAGCACTGTTTGCCGGTCAGCTCCGTGGTTGCCGCGCCGGTGACGATGTCGATCTTCTTCTTTTCCTTGGAAATCCCCTGGACGGCGAGCGCTACCGAAGAGGTCGTCAGTTCCATGATGGCATCGACTTGCTCGGTGTCGTACCACTGCCGGGCGATGTTGGAGGCGATATCCGGCTTGTTCTGGTGGTCGGCGCTGATGATTTCTATCGGCGCTCCCTGCACCTTGCCGCCGAAATCCTCGACGGCCATCTTGGCCGCCTCGACCGACCACTTGCCGCCGAAGTCGGCGTAGACGCCCGATTGGTCGTTGAGGATGCCGATCTTGACCTTGCCGTCGGAAATTTCGGCGGCCGAAGCGGGGATCGCGGATGCGGCGAGAAGTGCCGCGGAAACGAAAAGGCTTACCTTCATGGTTGACTTCCTCCCATAGCGATGAATCCGACCGACCCTCCTATGATCGATCATCGCAATGGTATTGAACATGAGGAAGATAGGGACAGAGGGCAAGAGGCCGTTAGGGATTTAGTGTTCGAAGCGATACGGTTTGGCGGCGGAACGCGAGCCTTGGGCGAGAGATAGAGACACAAACATGTGAACCGCCCGGCGGCAGTGCCGGCTCAGTCCTCGGCGGCGACGAGATGGCCGTTGCCGACATCCCTCAGCGCCAGTTTCAGCGGCGCCTCGCCGATCCTGCGGGTGGCGCTCGGGATTTCCTGGTCGAGGCGCGCGAAGCGGCTTCTGCGCCGCGCGGGATCGGGCACGGGCACGGCTTCGATCAGGCGCCTGGTGTAGGGATGGCGCGGGTTGGAAAAGACCTGGTCGCGGGTGCCCATCTCGACGATCTGGCCGAGATACATGACGGCGACGCGGTCGGAGATGTTCTCGACCACCGCCATGTCATGCGAGATGAAGAGATAGGCGACGCCGAATTCGCGCTGCAACTCCTTCAACAGATCGAGCACGCGCGCCTGCACCGAGACGTCGAGCGCCGAGACGCTTTCGTCGGCGATGATCAGCTTCGGCCGCAGTGCAAGCGCGCGGGCAATGCAGACGCGCTGGCGCTGGCCGCCGGAGAATTCATGCGGATAGAGTTCCATCTGATCGGGCGACAGGCCGACGCGCTCGAACAGCGCCGCGACACGCTCGCTGCGCTCTTCCTTCGAGGCGATGCCGTGGATCAGCAGCGGCTCGGCGACGAGGTCGCCGACACGCATGCGTGGGTCCAACGAGGCATAGGGGTCCTGGAAAATCATCTGCACGTCGCGGCGCACCGCCTTGCGCTCGTCGCGGCCGAGGCCGGACAGATTGCGGCCGCCAATGGCGATGTCGCCGCTGTAGGGCACCAGTCCGGCCAGCGCCTTGGCGGTGGTCGACTTGCCACAACCGGATTCGCCGACCAGCGCCAGCGTCTCGTTGGGCGCGATCGAGAAGCTGACGCCTTCGACGGCGTGGACGCGACGAGTGACCCGGCCGAAGAAGCCGCCATGCAGGTCGAAACGGACATGCAGGTCCTTGACGTCAGCGACATTGGCCGGCGTTGCC
>NZ_RZQA01000309.1:0-6636 GCF_004022915.1 Mesorhizobium sp. M7A.F.Ca.US.006.04.2.1 | reverse complement strand
GCGTCTGTTCGACACCATCGCGCCGCGCTACGCCAACCGCAATGGCGGCTATCTGCGCATCATGAAGGCGGGCTTCCGTCACGGTGACAACGCCGCCATGGCTGTCATCGAATTCGTCGATCGCGACGTCTCGGCCAAGGGCGCCGGCGACCGCGCTCGCATCGAGGCCGAAAGCGCTGACGCGGACGCCGCAGCCGCATAAGGCTCGGTTTTCCCAAATGAGTTCAAAGGGGCCTGCGGGCCCCTTTTTGTTTTCTGAAAGCAGCAAACCGCGCCGGAATCCGATTTCCGGGCATGCCCCTGGGATTTTGGCCCAAAATAGTCGGATTTCAGCGGCTTAGCCTTTCATTTTGCACAATCGTCGGGACAATGCCCCCGAACTTGCCTTGGAGGATTCGCGAATGCGCGCCAGAAGACTGCCCTTTGTTCTGCTTTTCGCCATCATGGCGTTTGCGGCCGCACCGGTGGTCAGGCAGGCATTGGCCGAGGAGACCAAGACCGATCCCGGCCTGTCCGATGTGCTGACCGACCTGCTGCATGGCGTCGAGGGCGAGAACGCGACGTCCGGTCCCGACAAGCGCGTGCCGTTCGGTCGCGAGGAGGTGCAGCTGTCGTTTGCGCCGCTGGTCAAGCAGACGGCGCCGGCGGTGGTCAATGTCTATGCCTCGCAGACCGCCAAGGTGACATCGCCTTTCGACGGCGATCCGTTCTTCGAAGAATTCTTCGGCCGCTCGCAGCCGCGCGCGCAGTCTTCGCTGGGCTCCGGCGTGCTGGTCGATCCGACTGGCGTCGTGGTCACCAATTACCACGTCATCAAGGATGCCGACCGGGTCAAGGTGGCGACCGCTGATGGGCGTGAGTTCGACAGCAAGGTGCTGCTCAAGGACGAGACTCTCGACCTTGCCGTGCTCAAGATCACCTCGGACAAGCCGTTTCCGGTCATTGCCATCGGCGATTCCGACGCGCTCGAGGTCGGCGATCTGCTGCTGGCCATCGGCAACCCCTTCGGCGTCGGCCAGACCACCACCAGCGGCATCGTCTCGGCACTGGCCCGCAGCCATATCGGCGTCTCCGATTCCAGCTTCTTCATCCAGACCGACGCCGCCATCAATCCCGGCAATTCCGGCGGTGCGCTGATCAACATGGGCGGCCAGCTGGTCGGCATCAATACGGCCATCTACAGCCGCAGCGGCGGTTCGATCGGCATCGGCTTCGCCATTCCCTCGAACATGGTTCGCGCCTTTGCCGACGCGGCCAAGGCCGGGCTCGACTTCTTCGAGAGGCCCTATGTCGGCGCCGAGTTCGAAGCGGTGACGCCGCAGATCGCAGAATCGCTCGGCATGGAGAAGCCGACCGGTGCGCTGGTTTCGTCGGTCGAGGCGACCGGACCGGCCGCCAAGGCAGGGCTCAAGCCCGGCGACGTGGTGCTGCAGCTCAACGGCAAGCCGGTCGAGAGCATCGAAGCGCTGGACTACCGGATGGCGACGCTGTCGATCGGCACCACCGCCAATTTCGCGGTTCTGACCAAGGGCCAGCAGGCGGCGATGGATATCGCGCTGGAGCGTGCTCCGGAAGGCATGAAGGCTGCCGAGGTGACGCTGCATGGCCGCAGCCCCTTTTCGGGCGCCAAGGTCGCGGAGCTTTCGCCCCGGCTCGCGCAGCGGCTTGGCCTGCGCACGGACATCAAGGGCGTCACCGTGGTCGACATCAACCGCGATTCACCGGCCGCCGATTTCGGCTTCCAGCCGGGCGACATCGTGCGCGAGGTGAACGGCACCACCATCGATACCGCAGCGACCCTGGAGCTGGCGGCCAAGACGGATACGCGCTGGTGGCGCTTTACGGTCGAGCGCGGCGGGCAGATACTGCGTCAGGTGTTGCGTTATTAGGGCTGGGTTCCGTGCATTCGGGCTCATGCTCCAACGAAAAAGAAGTGCATGGCCGATCTGTTCAGCGTCGATGAACCGGAAAAGAAGCCGCCTGGGCGGCCGCTGGCCGACAGGTTGCGGCCGAGGAACCTTGGCGAGGTCGTCGGCCAGGAGCATCTGACCGGGCCTGACGGCGCGCTGACCCGGTTGATCGGTTCCGGCTCGCTCGGCTCGATGATTTTCTGGGGGCCGCCCGGCACCGGCAAGACCACCGTGGCGCGGTTGCTCGCCGGTGAAACGAGTCTCGCCTTCGAGCAGATATCGGCTGTCTTTTCCGGCGTCGCCGACCTGAAAAAGGTGTTCGAATCAGCCAAATTGCGCCGTGCCAATGGCCGCCAGACCTTGTTGTTCGTCGACGAGATCCATCGCTTCAACCGCGCGCAGCAGGACAGTTTCCTCCCGGTCATGGAGGACGGGACAGTCGTGCTGGTTGGCGCCACGACCGAAAACCCGTCCTTCGAACTGAATGCCGCTTTGTTGTCACGCGCGCGCGTTCTGGTCTTCCATTCGCTTGGCGAGGAGAGCATCTCCAAGCTGATGGCGCGGGCGGAGGAGACCGAGGGCAGGGCGCTGCCGCTCGACGACGAGGCGCGGGCCATGCTCATCCGCATGAGCGATGGCGACGGCCGCGCCTCTCTTACCCTGGCAGAGGAAGTCTGGCGAGCAGCCAAGCCCGGCGAGGTCTTCGATCCCGAGGGTCTGCAGCGCATCGTCCAGCGCCGCGCGCCAATCTACGACAAGGGCCAGGACGGCCATTACAATCTGATCTCGGCGCTGCACAAATCGGTACGCGGTTCAGATCCTGACGCGGCTCTCTACTATCTCGCACGCATGTTCGATGCCGGCGAGGATCCGCTCTATCTAGGCCGCCGGCTGGTGCGCATGGCCATGGAAGACATCGGCCTTGCCGACCCGCAGGCGCTTGTCGTCGCCAATGCCGCCAAGGATGCCTACGACTATCTCGGCTCGCCCGAAGGCGAACTCGCCTTTGCCGAGGCCACCGTCTATCTCGCCACCGCGCCCAAATCCAACGCCGTCTACAACGCTTTCAAGGCCGCCACGCGGGCCGCCAAGGAACACGGCTCGCTGCTGCCGCCCAAGCACATCCTCAACGCGCCGACCAAGCTGATGAAAGAGGAGGATTACGGCGCGGGCTACCGCTACGACCATGACGAGCCGGATGCCTTTTCGGGGCAGGATTATTTTCCGGAGAAGATGGGTCGCCAGACCTTCTATGATCCGCCCGAGCGCGGCTTCGAGCGCGATATCAGGAAGCGGCTCGATTATTGGGCAAAGCTGCGCAAAGAGCGGGAATAGCCGGGTTGCGTGAGGCTATTGACCAGATCCGCCAGGCAGCCAGCCGGCCGCGGTAGCAGGGCCGTTGTGTGGTAACCCAAAAAACCTTATCAAGGCGCACGACCGGGCGGTGGCCATTGCCTTGATTTGGGCACCTCATTCGCAACAGGATCGCGCTTGGCGCGTGGAAAAATGACAAAAAATCTTCGCAAATCCCTTCGCAAATTCGCCATTGCCATCCCGCTTCTCGCCCTTGGCTTCTATTTCATCCCCATCCTGACGACGATCTTCATCGTCTGCGGCCTGATCGACGTGCTGCGCAACGACCGCAAGGATCTGTCGCTGTTCTCAGGCTATTTTCTCGGCAACGGCCTGTTCACCTGGCTGCTTTCGCCGTTCAACCTGCTGGTCGACCTCTTGTGCTACAGAAATCCTGGCGTGTGGAAGCTGGATCAGTTTCCCGCCGACTATCAGCGCGAGGTCAACGAGGTCCTGGATATCTTCAAGGCGCGCAAGGATGAGATCATCGCCGATATCGATGCCAATTTCGGCGCCGGCCGGCGCGGCATGTATGTCTACCAGTGGTACGGCAAGCACAGGATCGACAACGTCGCCGAGTTCAACAAGGATTTCAAATACATCAAGACCATCGCCGTTTCCGTCTTCAGCAAGCGCGAATCGACGTCCTGGCATTTCGGCCCGCTGCGGCTCAGCTTGCGCATTCTCTACAATCTGATCCCGGTGAAGTCGGAGATTTTCGTCGAGTGCGGCAACGTCAAGAATTACTGGTACGACAATCCGCTGTTCATCTTCGACGACACGCTGCTGCATCGCTCGGTCAACGAGTATGACGGCCGCCGCTACTGCGTGTTCATGGACATTATCAGGCCATCCCCGGTTCCCCGCCTCATCGCGGGTATGCTGGCCATCGTCTCGGTGAGCGTCGAGCGCATCAATTCCATGTTCTACAAGAACTGGAAAATGATCGGTTCGACCAAGCCGAAGAATGCCGGGACGACCTGAGCTTTGGAAAATCGGCGCTGCCGGCCCTGCCGGCAGCGTCTGGGTGCTCTGCATGTGAGACTTGGCCAATCCTTGTCGGCCGCTCATGCGCCGGATCCTGGCTGCATTAAACGGTAGTCCGGGCTGGCTTTGATAGTTCTGCCTCTTCTCCTTCTGGCGGCCGCAAGTGACGATGAACAAATCTCTCGGATTTTGGGCAACGACATATGTGTGTACCGCTCTGCTGGGAGTTGCTCTTGCTCTCATCTATGTAGGGCTTGAACAGCCTGTCTATTACTGGGACTTCGCTGCCTATTTCGACACGTTTAGCCGGCAGGGCACGCTCTTGGTTCAGAGCCCTCTCGAGTGGCTCAGCCATTTGAGGACCTCGATCGCCACCGATGACTACAGTGCGGCGATCCTGGTGCCGCTGATGCCGTTTCACATCATTTTTGGCGATTCGAGGTTTTCCTACATCGCCGGAATAGTCGCTGTTTACCTGGTTCCGACCGCTCTTCTCATCGGCAGAACAAGCTATCTGGAGGCGGCGACCGGGACGCCTTCATGCCGAAGCTGGCTCACCGTATGGATTGCGGCCTTTCTCTACACGCCCTTCTGGGCGGCGACGCTTCGTGGGTTGCCGGACATTGCCGGCTGCCTCGCGCTTTGCGCGGCAACCTATTTTCTCTGGAAATCGAGGTTCCTGACCCATGAACCGGTGATCAGCGGAATGCGTGTCGGCGTATGCCTGTGGTTGGCATTCGTGCTGCGCCGCTGGTATGCCTATCCCGTCATCGGGGTCGGAACTTCCGCGGCCTTCTTCTGTTTTCTGCAGGTCGCGAAAGACCGCGACGTCCCGGCACTCCGCAATGCCGCCGTCGGGGGCCTGTGTGTGATCCTCGTGGTTGTCGGAGCCGCGCTGACCTCCCAGCAACCTCTGATCCTCAAGATACTGGGAACCAGCTATGGCGACCTTTACAGCGGATACAAGACAAGCTTCGTTTCACAGGTTGACCAGGCAGGATCGCGGCTCAGCTATGTGAACTGGCTGTTGATCGTATTCGGCCTTTGCATCTCCATCATACGCCAAAACAGATTTTCCCTGTTCTGTGCCGTTGCTTCGGTACTTACCTTCTTCCTCTTCACCCGCATGCAGGACCCGGATCGCCACCATTCGGTGCCAATGTTTCTTTGGCTTTTTCCTGCCTACGCCCAGGCAATCGTTGCGATCGTTTCGATGCCGGCGCTGAGATCGCGATGGTCGACCGCCGCGATAGCCGTTGCCGCCGTGCTGGCGTTTTTCGGTACTTTTTTCCCGATTGGCCGCCAGGTGCTGTCACCGGTCAGCTACGTCTTTGCCAGGGAAGCCACGCTCCCGCTGCAACTCGACAATCTTCCAGAATACAGGCGCCTTATCGATGACCTTCTTGGAAAGATGGGACCTGGGGACCGGTTGTCGGTATTTGCGTCCAGCGGGATCATGAGCGACTCATTGCTCTATGAAATGGACAAGGACCTTTACCCCCGCATCGAGTGGGCTTGTCAGGTCGATAGTCGCGATCGGTTCAGACCGGCGGCGTTGAAGTCCAAATACGTTGTCGTGACCGATCCGCCCGTTACCCATCTGCAGCCGGGTGCGCAGCTCTGTGTCTCGATACCGGACCAATACATTGTCGAGGGCAAAGGCATCGGCGCTGCATACAGGCGCATCGCGGCGTACCAGCTGTCCGGCGACGTCAAGGGCTACCTCTACGAACAGGTGCGCCCTATCGGAAAAACGGAGATCGATGACCTCTATAACGAGTTCAGGAAAAAATATCCGGGATGGGCAACGCCTGAGTGGTGACGAGCTCGGCTGATCCGTGCGCTTGCGCCCACAGCGAGGGATTGACCGGGCAGCCCTGCGGGGGCAGTAAACGGTCATGTTCAATCTGTTTCTCGTCGTCGTCGGTGGCGGCATCGGTGCCGGAATTCGTCACCTTACCAACATCGGCGCGCTGCGTTTTGTCGGCCCCAACTATCCCTGGGGCACGATGGCCATCAACGTCATCGGCTCCTTCGCCATGGGGCTGTTCATCGCCTCCATGATGCGCCGTGGCGGATCGAACGAGGTCAGGCTGTTCGTTGCCACCGGCATTCTTGGGGGCTTCACCACCTTCTCAGCCTTTTCGCTCGATTTTGCGACGCTGTGGGAGCGGGGAGCCACGCTGCCTGCGCTGGGTTATGCCCTTGCCAGCGTCATTGGCGCCATTATCGCCCTGTTTCTGGGACTTTGGCTCGCAAGAAGCCTGCCTTAGTGCTATTGCCGCGCCAAGAACAGGCCGAGCTTGGCTCGGGAAACGGATAAGCGACAAAAAACATGGCAGGCGTTGAACAGATCACGGTGGAAGCCGGCGAGGCGGGCATGCGG
>NZ_RZQA01000308.1:0-6663 GCF_004022915.1 Mesorhizobium sp. M7A.F.Ca.US.006.04.2.1 | reverse complement strand
GACCAGGCCCGCAACGGCCTGCGCCGCCCGGCGTGACGGTTTAGAGCGCCGGGTCGCCCGGCCCTCTTGTCCTCTGGCCCGATGCTTCTTCCAATGAGCAGGAACCGGCTCAACTTCGGACCGTTGCCATCTGCCGGAATCCCAGCCTTCATCACCAACCAAGGCACTTGTGACAAAACTTTTGCCGGATCGGCTTGCTTTTCCGAAATTCAGTCGCTAGGGAACACGTCTCGTCGCGACCGGTCGTTTACGATCGGATTGCGGGGTCATGGAAAGCATGGCCTGTTGCGCGCCCGTAGCTCAGCTGGATAGAGCACCAGACTACGAATCTGGGGGTCAGGAGTTCGAATCTCTTCGGGCGCGCCAAACAATTATATGAGACCGTTGGGATTTCCGACCTTTTCTATGTTGCCTTCAACAGCCTAGAGGGGAACAAAAAGCCGTAAAAATCCCGGAATGGGGCTCAAAGCCCCACGGATACTCCCACTAATTTCATATGCGGTTCACTGGCTGTCCTACTCTCATCGAGGGTGACAAACCGTGAGGAAGCCATTCTCGGGCAGCCTCACGGAACGGGTAGCAGTTGCGCATTGCCGATCTTCCCGCCATCTATGCAAGAAGGCGCGGGGATCAATCAAGGCAATGCTTAAACCCTTTGGGAAGTGGTTCGTTACGAATTGGGAACGGGTCTTGTTTGTGATCGTCGGCTTGGCCCTGCTCGGCGCGAGCCTGACATTGATCTATCAGGAAAAAGTGACAGAAGCCGCCGCAGTCTTTGGCCTTGGCTTTCTCAGCTTTCTCTACGCCAACGTTTCGCGCTTCAAACGCTTCAAAGGGCTGGGCTTTGAAGCGGAGCTTTGGGAGGACAAGCAGAAAGAAGCCGCTGACCTCATTGAACGCTTGCGCGATATCGTTTCGATCTACACGCGGGAAGTTATACTTGGAAAGGTGAAGGCGGGGCGTATCGGGGTTGCAGGAAAGTGGAATGATCATTGGAAGCTCTATGATGATCTTGTCACGCAGCACAACACCCTTGGACAGAAGGTCGATTTTTCGGACATCAAAAAGGAAATGGATGACACTTTCCTTTTCGACATGACGATGCCCGAAATCAGGAAACTAAGAGCCGCTACGAATAAAGGAAAAGAGGCTGCAAGGCAAAGGATCGAGCAGGAGTTTGGAAGTCCCGTCCGTGACAATGAAGGCTACAATCGGCGCTGGGCGCAGTTTCGCGAGATACCTGAAGACATCAAAGACCCCTTCAAGATTTCGATCAAGGAGGATTTGGCAGGTTACGCCTTGAAGGTCTGGCGGGAAACCAAAGAACGGCTCAAACGAGATTTTGACGTGGACGCGGATGTTGACCAAAAGGTCCTTGATCGGTTCGTAACAATCTCAAAGCTCTATCAGTCCCGACCGGTTCAAGTGACGGACGAAATGATCGCATGGGCGAACCGGGAGGACTGAAATACTCCTTGCGCTTCAGTTCAAGTTCGGCAGACCTCATAGATCTCATGCGGACGACCTAGCTGGTCATGAACTCAGCCTGTTCATCGTGCCAGCCCTTCATCCACCTTTCACGGCGACCGCTATCCGTATAGGGGCATTTGCGCAGCGGGACGTGGCGTCGACAGGCTTTCTGCCCCTCTTCATAGACCGACCCGCCACCGTGAAGGTGCTCTTGTAAAAGGGCGGCACTGATTGTTGACTTCGGCATTTCATTGTCTCCGGTTTGAGTGCCGGAACATGGGAACGCGGCGACGGGGCAACAATCCGCAATTTTCGAACATCTATGGGAAAAGCGTCGACCTGTCCGTTACTTCCTTCTCCATCATATAATTGTTCCGCACGACCGGAGGTCCTAAGTGACGCTTGAAGAAGCTATTGCCGAGCATATGCAGCTAATCGACTTGGAGCTTCAGGTGGAGGAGCTCCCACTTTGGCAACGTCCGCTTAGGGCTTCAATCAAGTTCGTTCTAGAAAGCATTCTGGACATTCGGGGCGACACGAAGGAGGATTTTGCAGGGAAACCATGGTTTGCGGTGATCTTCCACCATATTGAGACATGGTATCGCGATACCTACGGAAGTGCTTTTGATCAGAGTAGCGGGGAGGGTTTTGCGTCGGGCGTAGTGCTTGTTCGGCATGTCCCGATTGAAATCCGCGTTCCACTAACACGCACCACGCCGGGGACACCTGGTGAAACCGTTTGGCTTCATTTCCCCCTTGGCATTGAACAGGGCGAGACGCCCACCGACTGGCTCGTAAACCCGCCCAACCTCGCGAAGATAGACCTGACGGAAAGCCGAAAACTGAAAACGAGGACGACGGCGGTGGCCACCGCCTTGCGCAGGATCAGAATGAACACGATGGGAGTGACCGCGCCGGATCATGAAATCACGGAATTGATTGATGGGGTTCTTTCTGATCTTCAAAACGCGGCAATAGGTCTGCTTACTGATAGTGATACCGCAAGGGGCGCTGCAATGTGGTCGATGCAGATGGCAATCGAACGGACGATAAAGGCATTCATTCTTCAAAAGACAGGCAGAAAGTATCGTGAAACCCACGACCTTTTTTACCTTTACGACGACGCGCTTCCGCATTGTTCCGGCATCAACCGCGGCCTCCTAAAGAAGCTCCCCAATTCACGCGAGATGATGGAAGGACGGTACGGTCTGGGTACGAAATGGACAATCCGCTATGCGACGGAAGCCTACTTCGCGGCGCTCATGCTCATTTCCGAGTTCTCAGCCCGGTATGATCGCAAGATAAGTGTCGGCGGCAGTCGGGTCCACCTCAAGCGTCCACCTTGGCTCACCTTGCCGAAGCCTGTCACAACCTAGGACTATTTCCCCCTACTTCTTTTTCACAGCCGCGAGCTGGTCGGACTGAATTTCCATGATGGAACGTGTTTCGGGTTTCCATACCGTCGACGCGCTGCATGCGATTTAACAGGAAAAATAGGCGCGCTATGTACCCCATGGATTATATGGTTCGACGATTGTGACCGCTGGCGTTCGACCGCGCACGGCAGGCGGAACCAACGGAGCCTGAATTGACATCCATCACTACCACCAAGCGAGCACTTATCACCGGGGCCGGAGCGGCCGACGGCATCGGCTTTGCCATTGCCCGGCAGCTCGGCCAAGCCGGCCATGCCGTTTTTCTCACCGGTGCCAGTGCACGTGTGCTCGATCGCGCCGTTGAGCTCCGTGCAGAAGGCATCGATGCCAGGGCCGCAATCGCCGATCTCACCATCGCTGCCGATGTCACGCGGCTGCGGGCCGATGTCGGCGCGGTCGATATACTGGTCAACAATGCCGGCATGGGCTCGCTGGCATCGCCATCGGTCGACAAGGCGTTTCTCGCCATGACCGAGGCCGACTGGGATCAGGGGATCGACGTCAGCCTGAAGACGGCATTCCTCGTCACGAAGGCGTTTCTGCCGGCGATGGTCGAAGCGGGCTACGGGCGCATCGTCAATGTGGCGTCGGTCACCGGGCCGCTGGTGTCTTTCGAAGGCACATCAGCCTATTCCGCCGCCAAGGCCGGCATGGTCGGCCTGACACGCACGCTGGCGCTCGAAGTGGCGAAAAGCGGCGTGACCGTCAATGCCGTGGCTCCCGGCTGGATCGAAACAGGGTCGTCGAGCGAGATGGAGCGGCAAGCCGCCCTGAATACGCCGCCGGCGCGGGCCGGGCGACCGGATGAGGTGGCCGCCGCGGTCGTGTTCCTGGCCTCGGAAGGCGCCAGCTATGTCAACGGCGCCCTGCTGGTGGTCGATGGCGGCAACAGCCTTCAGGAGCGCAAGGGCTGAAGCCGTTTAACGCGTCGGGTGCGAGAATTCAGCCTTTGCCCGAGCTTTTGCCTGCCCCCGGCGCTTCCGGCCTGAGATAGACGGCCAAGCAGCAGCAACAGATCGCCAAGCCCGCGACTGGATATTTCAGGGCGACCAGCCCCGCCAGCGCGAATAGACAGAGCGTCGCGAGCGACCGGATGCGCATGCGCTTGCGCACCGCGAGCGGAACCGCGTTCTCCGGCATCGGGTCGATGAGTTCGCGGATCAGAAGAATGTAGGTCAGGTTCACCAGGAAGAAGACGGCGGCATAGAAGGCGACCGGCTGCGGCGCCAGCTCGCTGACCGCCATCCACGCGGTCGCCAGCGGCAGCAGCGAAACCGAGAACAGATGTGCGAAATTGTACCACATCAGGCTGGCTGTCGCCTCCCTGGCGTGGCGTAACAGATGATGATGGTTCGCCCAGACGATGGCGATGAAGAGATAGCTGACGCTGTAGCTCAGCCATGTCGGCCAGAGCTCCAGAAGCGCCTTGAACGTCGGCAACTCCGGCGGGCGCAAGTCGAGGACCAGCACCGTGATGAGGACGGCGAACACGCCATCCGAAAATGCGCTCAACCGATCGAGCCCTGTCGAGGGAAGCACTGGACCGTCCTCGTCGCAGTTCGTGAGACATATAGTAGTGCTGTCGATAGCAATATCCATATGGACCATCTGACGCCGCCACCAGCGCCGCTCAGGACGCCTTGGCCAGAAAACTCTGGTAGTCCGATTTCGCCTGCAGCAGGCGCAGCACATTGTCGCGCGAGCCCCTTACGTGGGCGCGGGCCAGCGTGCCGGCTCGGGCGGCATCGCCGGCGCAGATCGCCTCGACGATCTCGGCATGCTCGTCGCGGGCGATCTTCCATTCGTCGAGCCACAACAGTTCGGTCCAGACATAGTGCTGGCACTTGTCGAGGATGCCGCACAGCATGCCATGCAGCATCGCATTGCCGCTGATTTCGGCGATGACGCGGTGCAGGTCGATGCCGACTTCGAGCTCCTGGAATTTTTCGCGCGTGGTGCGCTCCGGAATGGCGGCCAGCCGCTCGCATTCGGCCAGCATGACACGCAGCCGCGCCTTGTCCTGTTCCGTCGCAGCAGCGGCGGCCAGTTCCGTCGCGTGGCCGTCGAGCAGTTCGCGGATCTCGAAGGCCTCGCGGAACATGTTGATGTCGAACTCGGTGACGACATAGCCCTGGCGCGGCCGGCCGGTGACCAGGCCGTCGCGCTCGAGGCGGTTGAAGGCCTCGCGCACCGGCGTGCGGCTGACATTGAGTTTTGCGGCGATGTCGTTCTCGGTGACGCGCGATCCCGGCGGGATCTGGCCGGTCACGATCATCGCCTTGAGCGCGGAATAGACCGAGTCGCGCAGCGTGTTTTTGGTTTCCTTGGCCAAGTTCCGTTTCCAGTTCTCCGGTCTTTCTGCCGGCATACGTTCTCACGCATAGCTGTATTCAAAGTCGGCGCGGTTTGCCACGCTCCGGCGCCCCATCTCCCAGCCCGGGTCGACGACCCCAGGCGCGCCGATCGGTGTTGACATCGCTGATCCCGAAGCTACACTTTAAATTGTATACAAAATAGCATGCGAAATCAAAAACAATGGGAACACCGGTGGAGAGCCGAAAATGAACAGGACCAGAAGCATCAGCGTTGTCGCGGTGGCCGCCCTCGTGGCAGCGGTCGCGGCCCCCGCCGTGGCGGGCGATACCATCACTGTCGCCTCGTGGGGCGGCACCTACCAGGAAGCGCAGACCAAGGCGTTCTTCAAGCCGACAGCCGACGCGCTCGGCATCACCATCAAGGAGGACACCACCAACGGCCTCGACGACGTCCGGCTGCAGGTGACCGGCAATGCAGTGAAATGGGACATCACCGAACTTGGCGCCGACGAATGCGCGCGCGGTTCGAAGGAAGGGCTGTTCGAAAAGCTCGACTACGGCATCATCGATAAGACCGGCATCAACCCGAAGCTTGTCCACGATGACTGGGTCGGCATTTCCTACACCTCCGTCGTGCTGATCTACCGGACTGATGTGTTCGGCGACAAAGGCCCCAAGACCTGGGCCGACTTCTGGAACGTGGAAAAGTTTCCGGGACGGCGCGCGTTGAGCGGCAGCCAGGCGACCGAAACGCTGAGCGTCGCGGCTCTCGCCTCGGGCCTGCCGATCGACAAGGTCTATCCCGTGGATGTCGACGGCGCGCTGAAATCGGTCGACAAGATCCGTGGCCATGTCGACGCCTGGTGGACCTCCGGCGCGCAGGCCATGCAACTGGTGAAAGACGGCGAAGTCGACATGGCGAGCATCTGGAACGGCCGCGCCGGCACCTTGAAGAAGGAAGGCGCGCCGGTCAGCTTCTCCTTCGATCAGGGCGTGCTGACCGCCGACTGCATGGTCATCCCCAAGGGTGCCAAGAACAAGGAAGCCGCGATGAAGGCGCTTGCGATGTTCGTCAGCCCGCAGCTGCAGGCCAATCTGCCGCTCTACGTCGACAATGGCCCGGTAAACGAGAAGGCTTTCGAGACCGGCAAGATCCCGCAGGACAGGATCAAGGACATCAATTCGGCGCCCGAAAACGTCAAGAAGCAGGTGTTGCAGGATGCAGAATTCTGGCGCGACAATCTGATCGAGGCGACGGAGAAGTTCAACAATCTGATCCAGCAATAGGCTGCGGACACAAGCTTACGGCGGGCAGCGTAACCAGCCACTGCCTCGCCACCTGTTCTCTGCGGCTAAGGAGCGAAAAATCTTGTCCATTGCGCCATCCGCGTTGCCCATCGGCATGCGCGGGATCGAGAAACGATTTGGCAGCGTGCCTGTGC
>NZ_RZQA01000307.1:0-6683 GCF_004022915.1 Mesorhizobium sp. M7A.F.Ca.US.006.04.2.1 | reverse complement strand
CCTCTGGCCAACATCTTGTTGGCCTTGGGGCATCGGATCGAAGCCGCAAGGTTTTGGCAATCCGGTGCCCACATACGAAGGCGAGCATCGCCCGCATGGGCACGATGCTTGGCTGGTTCCATTACCCAGGATAAAAAAATGACTTCCTTCTCGCGGTATTTGCCCTTCGTGGCCGCCATGGCGCTTGTCGTCGTGGCATCGAACATTCTCGTGCAATTCCCGATGCAGGGCCAGATCGGGGGCCTCTCGCTGGCCGACCTTCTGACTTGGGGGGCCTTCACCTATCCCTTCTCGTTCCTGGTCACCGACCTCGCCAACCGCCGCTACGGACCCACTGTGGCGCGCCGGATCGTCCTTGTCGGCTTCATGACGGCGGTGATCTGCTCGATCCTTGTCCCGCCCTTCCTGTTCCGTCACGGCCTGATCGAATTCGAGACCGCCGCCGACCGGCTGGTGCGTATCGCGGCCGCGTCCGGAGCGGCGTTCCTTTCCGCGCAACTGCTCGACGTCACCGTGTTCAACCGGCTGCGCCGGCAGAGCTGGTGGCGGGCGCCGATCATCGGCACGCTGGTCGGGTCGGTGTTCGACACCGCCGTGTTCTTCACCGTCGCTTTCTCGGCTGCCTTTGCCTTCGCCGGACCAAACGACGGCTTTGCGTTGGAAAACGCACCCTTGATGGGCGTCTTCCATGTCGAGGCGATGCGCTGGATCTCCTGGGCGCTTGGTGATCTCTCGGTGAAGCTGATCATCGCCGTCGTCGCACTCATCCCCTACCGGCTGCTCGCCGCCCGCTGGAGCCAGCCCGCGGTTGCGGCTTAAACCATGATCCCGAAAAGTGGGACCCCGTTTTCGGAAAAGATCATGGTCGGACAAAGATCATGATCCCGTGGATCCAGCTCGATTCAGCGAAGACCCCAGACGGCGGACAAGAACTTCGCCTCAAGCGGCGCGGCACCGAATTCTCGATCATGCTGGGCACCAACGAGCTCATGAACAGCCGCCTCAGCGGTTCCGAGGAAGCGCTGGCAAAACTCTCCTGCGGGCGGATTGCCGGCCATAGCCAGCCAACAATCCTGATCGGTGGGCTTGGCATGGGTTTTACCTTGCGCGCCGCGCTTGCAGAATTGGCCAATGATGCCGGAATCGTCATCGCTGAACTGGTGCCGGCCGTTGTCGCCTGGGCGCACGGTCCGATGGCCGAAATCTTTGGCGGCTGTCTCGACGATCCGCGCGTCACCATCCAGGAGACCGATGTCGGGCAGCTGATACGCTCGCAGCCCGCGGCCTGGGACGCCATCCTGCTCGATGTCGACAACGGCCCGGAAGGCATCGTCCACAAATCCAACGACGCGCTCTACAGCCTGCAGGGCCTCGCAGCCGCACGCAGCGCCCTCAAGTCGGGCGGCGTGCTGGCGGTGTGGTCGCAAGGCCCCGACATCGGCTTCACGCGGCGGCTGAAGCAGGCAGGCTTCGGGGTCGAAGAGGTCAGTACGCGCGCCAACGGCAAGCGCGGCGCGCGCCATATCATCTGGATCGCCACCAAGACGTAAAGCCGGCGGGCTCAATCCTGGTGCAGGATGAATTCCAGATAGAGGTTGCGCTGCAGGATCGAGTGGTTGTCGTCGGAGATCAGCGACACCATCAGCGCGCCGTCGTCGCGGGTCCAGACGTCGAGCCCTTCCATATTGTCGATCTGGTAGCCCATGTCGGCCTCCAGCAGCACCGGCCCGTCGGCGACCGCGCCCTTCTCGACGCTTTCGCCATAGATGCGCCGCAGCCGCATCTTGACGCCCCTCGCCATCGAGAAACTGCGCTCCAGAAGCAGCAGATCGCCATCCGGCAGGAAGGCGCCGTCGGTGATGTCGAAATCGCCGTTGCGCTTGACAGTAAAGACGCCCTTGTGCGGCCCCTCGATGATGGCGGCATAGATGTTGCCGGCCTTGTCGAGGCTCTTTTCGGAGACCACGACCAGGCCGCCCTCATGCTGACCGTTGGCATTGGCGTGGGTGACGGTCTCGAAGCCGCGATTCTGGCGCAGCTCCTGGGCCGGAACGACGAAATCCAGCGGCTTGAACGGCGCCTTCATGTCGTTGGCGTCGATCTTGAACTGGGCGACGCGGTGGCTGCGCTCGAAGCCGACGGTGGCAATGCCGTCCTTGACCGCGAGGCCTTCCGCATCGACCTCCCATTTCCTGTCGATCGGCCGGCCGGTCTCGTCGACCATCTGCTGCATGCGGAAATTCTGGATGCCGGAGGGCCGCTTTTCCGCGTCGCGGACCACCGTGCCGAAGAACCAGAAGCCGGTGTCGGCAACGCCGATGAAGTCACCGCCGGCCTTCAGGAAGCGGAAGGCCGACAGCGCGCCGAAAGCGCGTGTCGGCGAGGTCATCTCCAGCCCGCCGACGAATTCGAAAGGGCCGAATTGCTTGTCGGCACGGCCAATGTGAAATTCGGTGATCGGGCGGGCCGAGATTTCGACCGGTTCGACAGAACCAGAGTCGGGCGAACCGGCTGCCGCCGAAGCCACATCGGAAAGCAGGGCGATGGCGGCGAAAAGCGTCTGCTGAAAGCCGCCGCGCCTGGAGATCATCCGGCGCGCCGCATACCACCGCCGCGCCGCGTATCCTTCGCGCTTTCCTCGGCAAACAGCGAAGCCAGCTGCTCGGTCATGGCGCCAGCCAGCTCCTCGGCATCGACGATGGTGACGGCGCGGCGGTAGTAGCGCGTGACATCGTGGCCGATGCCGATGGCCAAGAGTTCCACCGGCGAACGCGTCTCGATCAGCTCGATGACGGCGCGCAGATGGCGTTCGAGATAATTGCCCGGATTGACCGACAGCGTCGAATCGTCGACCGGCGCGCCGTCCGAGATCATCATCAGGATCTTGCGCTGCTCGGGCCGGGCGATCAGCCGGTTGTGCGCCCACAGCAGCGCCTCGCCGTCGATATTTTCCTTGAGCAGGCCTTCGCGCATCATCAGGCCGAGATTGCGCCGTGCCCGCCGCCATGGATGGTCGGCGGACTTGTAGATGATGTGGCGCAGATCGTTGAGCCGGCCAGGATTCGGCGGCTTGCCATCCTTCAGCCATTTCTCGCGCGCCTGCCCGCCCTTCCACGCCCGCGTCGTGAAGCCGAGGATCTCGACCGAGACGCCGCAACGCTCCAGCGTGCGCGCCAATATGTCGGCGCAGGTTGCGGCGACCGTGATCGGCCGGCCGCGCATCGAGCCGGAATTGTCGAGCACCAGCGTCACCACCGTGTCGCGAAATTTGGTGTCGCGCTCCTGCTTGAACGACAGCGGCTGCATCGGGTCGATGACGACCCGCACCAGCCTTGCCGGGTCGAGGTAACCCTCTTCCAGGTCGAAATCCCAGGAGCGGTTCTGTTGTGCCATCAGCCGACGCTGCAGGCGGTTGGCCAACCGCCCGACGACGCCGGACAGGTTGGCGAGCTGCTTGTCGAGGAAGGCGCGCAGCCGGTCGAGCTCTTCTTCTTCGCACAACTCCTCGGCGCCGACCGTCTCGTCGAAAGCGGTGGTGAAGACCTTGTAGTCGATCTCTTTCGGCAGATTGGTGAAGGGATTGTCGTTGCGGCGCGCTTCGCCGGGTGTTTCGGCATCGGCGTCGTCATCGTCGGACAGATCGTCGGCGGTGGCGTCGGAGGCTTCCGTCTCGGCCGACTGCTCGTCATCGGCCGAAGCTTCGGCATCCTCGGACTGCGACTGCTCGGAGCCGGAATCCTCTTCGCCGCCCTCCTCGCTCTGCTCCTCGCCTTGCGGCTGGTTGTCGTCATTGTCCTCTGAATCTTCCGTCTCCTGGTCGTCGCCGAGTTCCTCGGCCATCTCCATGGAGGCGAGCATCTCTCGCACGACCCGGGCGAACGCCTGCTGGTCGCCGAGCTTGGCCGACAATCCGTCGAGGTCGGCCTTGGCCTTCTCCTCGACCCAGGGGCGCCAGAGCTCGACCAGCCGCTCGCCGCTTTTCGGGACCGGACGGCCGGTCAGCTTCTCGCGCACCATCAGGGCAAGAGCTTCCTCGATCGGCGCGTCGGCCTTGTCCTTGATGTCGACGAGGTTGGCCTTGGCGTATTTGTCCTCCAGCATCGAACCGATATTGTCGGCGACACCCTGCATGGCGCGTGAGCCGATCGCCTCGACGCGGGCCTGTTCGACCGCGTCATAGATGGCGCGGGCCGCCTTGCCTTCCGGCGCCAGCTTGGTGTGGATGCGCACATCGTGGCAGGCGCGCTTCAGCGCCATGGAATCGCCGAGGCCGCGGGTGATCGCAATATCGGTCTTCGACGCCTTCTTCGGCAATTCGGGCAGACGCGCACGGCTGCCGGCGAGCGCCGGCCGGTCCTTGGCGAAACCGACTTCCAGTTCCTTGTCGCCGGCAATGGCGCGCATGCAGACGGTGACGGCACGCTTGAAGCTGTCGGCTTCAGAGCCCGTCTTCGACTTGTTGCGCGTGTTGTCGCCCGGACCCGCCATCATCTATCTCTATTGTACCGCTGGCCGCTGGCCAAGCTGAGTGCGCAGGAGGCCGATAATCTCTTCGACCGAGATCGTAAAATAGCCGCCTTTCCCACTGTCATATGCCTGTCTCCAATGACTGTATCCGTGGTCAAACCCGTCGGGAATTGGACGAACACCCTCAAGTTCAACCAGACTTTCTCTCAGTACGTCAGCCGCTACAGGGAGGTGAGGGATTGTTTGCAGCTGCTTTCCGTCATTAGGTATCGGCGCGTCAGAGACTGAGATCGATACGATCGGCTGACTTTCGCCTTCCAGATAATCGACAGCGCCTATGATCACACGCGAGGATACTGGTGTCGCGCCGTGATACGTCCAAGTCTGCCCAGGTTTGAGTGGTTGGTTCTGGGCCATGGCTGCCTGACTGAGACCAAAGCAGAGGAATACAAGACTCCATAGGAACGTCCGGTGGGTCGTTCCCATGGAGCGGTCTTACCCCAGGACCACGTTGGCGGCGCTCTCGGGCAGATCCTCGCCGAAGGCGCGCTGGTAGAACTCGGCCACCACCGAGCGCTCCAGTTCGTCGCACTTGTTGAGGAAGGTCAGCCGGAACGCCATGCCGATATTGCCGAATATCTCGGCATTCTCTGCCCAGGTGATCACCGTGCGCGGGCTCATCACGGTCGACAGATCGCCGTTGATGAAGGCCGAGCGCGTCATGTCAGCGACGCGCACCATCTTGTTGACGATGTCCTTGCCCTTGCCGTCGCGATAGTGCTTGGCCTTGGCCAGCACGATGGCGACTTCATTGTCGTGCGGCAAATAATTCAGCGTGGTGACGATCGACCAGCGGTCCATCTGGGCCTGGTTGATCTGCTGGGTGCCGTGATAGAGGCCGGTGGTGTCGCCCAGGCCGACCGTGTTGGCGGTCGAGAACAACCGGAAGGCCGGATGCGGGCGGATAACCCGGCTCTGGTCGAGCAGCGTCAGCCGGCCTGACGATTCCAGCACGCGCTGGATGACGAACATCACATCCGGACGGCCGGCATCATACTCGTCGAAGCACAGCGCGACATTGTGCTGGTAGGCCCAGGGCAGGATGCCGTCGCGGAATTCGGTGATCTGCAACCCGTCCTTGACCACGATCGCGTCCTTGCCGACGAGATCGATACGGCTGACATGGCTGTCGAGGTTGACGCGCACGCAGGGCCAGTTGAGGCGGGCGGCGACCTGTTCGATATGGGTCGACTTGCCGGTACCGTGATAGCCCGACACCATGACGCGGCGGTTGTAGGCAAAGCCCGCAAGGATCGCCATCGTCGTGTTCTTGTCGAACAGATAGTCCGGGTCGATGTCGGGCACATGCTCCGATGTCACCGAATAGGCCGGCACCACCATCTTGGATTCGAAGCCGAATTTCTCCTTCACCGACACCGTCGTGTCGGGCAGGTTGGCGATGTCGCGATCGACCTTGTTCATATCTCTCAACGTCTCCACGGGCGAAACGTCTGATTTCGCCGGCAATCGATTTTGTCCGGGGGCGGTCTTAAAGCCTTTTCCAACCTTATGAAAGTTGGAAAACGACACGAACCGTATGGTCGCTCAGCACAGGCCCGCCTGTTTGAGCACGCGATAGGCTTGCAGCACATCGCGGAACCGGTCTTCCGAACCTCTGTCGCCACCATTCGCATCCGGATGGTGTAGTTTCACCAGTTCCTTATAGCGCGCCTTGATCTCCTTGCCAGTCGCCTTTGTATCAAGACCAAGCGTTTCCAGCGCCTTGGCCTCAAGCGGCTTGGCCTTGCGCTCGCGCGCCTCGCGCGGATCCTTGGGTCCCTTGAACAGGTCGAACGGGTCGCGCATGCGGTTATAGTAGCCGGCGCGGCCGGAACGCATCTGGGCCATATCGGGCGACGACCGGGTCGAGGCCCCGTTGGCGCCCATCTTCCAGGTCGGCCGGTGCCCGGTCATGGCTTCCTTCTGGAAGCGCGCGACCTCGGTGTCCGGTACGCCGGAAAAGTAGTTGAAGCCCTTATTGTACTCGCGCACATGATCGAAGCAGAAGTGGAAATACTCACCCTCCTTCATGCGCCCGACCGGCGCACGATGGGTGCCCGCTTCCTTGCAGCCGTCCCACTGGCAGATCGGCGAGTGCGACTTCAGCTCCGCGTCCTTGTCGGGGCGGACGCGAATCTTCTCGAAATATTTGGGGT
>NZ_RZQA01000306.1:0-6697 GCF_004022915.1 Mesorhizobium sp. M7A.F.Ca.US.006.04.2.1 | reverse complement strand
GGCCATGAAAACGATGGCGAAGTCGGCGAGGTCGGCGTGGGAGATAAAATGCTTGGTGCCGTTCAGCACCCAGTCGTCGCCGTCCTGAACGGCGGTTGCCTTCATGCCGCGCAAATCGGAGCCGGCGCCCGGCTCGGTCATGGCCAGGCAGTCCCATTTCTCGCCACGGATGCAGGGGAACAGATATTTCTCGCGCTGTTCGGGTGTGCCGGCCAGGAGGATGTTGGAGGGACGCGCCACGCAGGTCCAGTGCAGCGCGTAATTGGCCCGGCCGAGTTCCTTCTCGTAGAGCAGCCAGGTCACCGTATCGAGGCCGGCACCGCCGACATCGGCCGGCATGTTGGCGGCATAGAGCCCGGCCTCGATCGCCTTTACCTTGATCTCTTCGATCAGGTCGCGGCGCAGCACGCCGGTGCGCTCGACCTCGCGCTCATGCGGGTAAAGCTCGTTCTCGACGAACGCGCGCGTCGTCTCGACGATGAGCTTCTGTTCCTCCGACAGCCCGAAATCCATGCTCTCAGCCTTTCTTCTTGCCGGTCTTTTTCTTCGGCTTTTCGGCTTTCTTGACCGGTTTCAAGGCTTTGGCCTTCTCGGCCGCCTTGGAGGCCATGGGCTTCTTCGCCGCCAGCTTGGCCAGCTGCCTGGTATAGTCCTTATGCAGCGCGCCGGCGCCCCAGCCCTTGCCTTTGTTTTGTTTCGACAGCGCATCCATGATGGCGACCAGATTGTCGTCGCGGATCTTTTCCAGCTCGCGGATCGACAGCCCATGCGCCTGTTCGTCCGACTGCGTGGCGATCAGGTCGACCAGTTCGTCGTTGAACTCAGGCACGTCCATCAGCTTGGTCCATGGCCATTTCAGGCACGGCCCGAACTGCGCCATGAAGTGGCGCATGCCGGCCTCGCCGCCGGCGACGCGATAGACCTGGAACATGCCCATCTGCGCCCAGCGCAGGCCGAAGCCGTAGCGCATGATGTCGTCGAGTTCCTCGACCGTGCAGATGCCGTCCTTGATCAGCCACAGCGCCTCGCGCCATGCCGCTTCGAGCAGGCGGTCACCGACGAAGGCCTCGATCTCCTTGCGGATGACGACAGGCTTCATGCCGATCGAGGCATACATCTCCTTGGCGACCTCGATCGCCTCGGGGAAGGTCTGCTCGCCACCGACGATCTCCACCAGCGGCAGGAGATAGACCGGGTTGAACGGATGGCCGACGACCAGCCGCTCCGGATGCTTCTTCATCGCCACCTGCATGTCGGTCGGCTTGATGCCGGAAGTCGAGGAGCCGACAATCGCGTTGGCCGGCGCGTGAGCGTCGATCTCGGCCAGCACGCGGTGTTTCAGGTCGAGCCGCTCCGGCACGCTCTCCTGGATGAAATCGGCATCGGCGACCGCTTCGGCGATGGTCTTGGCGAAGGTCAGCTTGCCCTCTTTCGGCAGGCCGCCGGGCACCATCTGCTTATAGGCGCGGCGCGCGCCCTTCATCACTTCGCCGACCTTGCGCGACGCCTCGGGATCGGGATCGAAGATCGACACGTCGATGCCGTTGAGCAGCAGGCGCGCCACCCAACCGGCGCCGATCACACCGCCACCGATGGCGGCTGCCTTGTTGATGATGCTCATGCTGAAGCTCCGGTTCTTGTCGCGGCGGTTGCGGGATCGATGAGGGGTACGCGCTCGCCGGCTCGGATCACCGAGGGATCGTAGGCCTTGCGGGCAAAGACTTCGAGCACGAAGGGCCGGAAGAATTCCATCGACAGCGTGTCATAGTCGGGGTCGAAGCTAGACTGGTCCCAGCGTTCGCAAAACTCGTCGCAATCGTCGAAATAAGCATGGCCGGCAAAGCGGTCGCGGGCGTGGCGGTTGCCGCCGAGATGATGGGCATAATAGAGCCGCTGGAAGTCGCCATGCTTTTCCACCACCCAAGTGCACTGCTCGCGCACGAAAGGTTTCAGGATCGAAGCGGCATATTCGTCGTGATTGTAAGGCGCATAGATGTCGCCGATGTCGTGCAGCAGCGCGCAAGCGATCCAGTCGGTGTCTGCGCCGTCGCGCCAGGCACGTGTCGCTGCCTGCAGCGAATGGCCGAGCCGGGTGATCTTGTAGCCGGAAAGACCCGCGTCGAGCTGCACCAGCGCGTCGAGCAGCCGCTCGCCGGTCCTGGCCGCATAGTCGATTTCATGCGCGGTCAGGAACTCGTAGTCGTCCCGGTCGCCATCCTTCATCGCGGTGAATTTTACGGTAGTCATGCCGACCCTCCCGACGAATAATTTATGCCGCGATCGGCGCCCGCTTGGTGAGGTTGAGCTTCTGCCGTACCTCTTCCGGCCCAAGGATTCTGGCGCCGAGATTGGTGACGATGCTGGCGGCGCGCTCGACCAGCTGTGCGTTGGTGGCCAGCACGCCCTTGTCGAGCCACAGATTGTCCTCCAGCCCGACGCGGACATTGCCGCCGGCCAGCACCGCCGCCGCGGCATAAGCCATCTGGTTGCGGCCGATGGCGAAGGCCGACCAGTTCCAGGTCGACGGCACATTGTTGACCATGGCCATGAAGGTGTTGAGATCATCAGGCGCACCCCACGGCACGCCCATGCAAAGCTGCACCAGCGCATCCGGGTTGAGCACCTTTTCCTCGACCAGTTGCTTGGCGAACCACAGATGGCCGGTGTCGAAAGCCTCGATCTCCGGCTTGACGCCGAGCGCCGTCATCATGCCGCCCATGGCGCGCAGCATGCCGGGCGTGTTGGTCATGACATAGTCGGCCTCGGCGAAATTCATGGTGCCGCAGTCGAGTGTGCAGATTTCCGGCAGGCATTGGCGCACATGTTCCATGCGGTTGGTGGCACCGCCCATGTCGGTGCCTTTTTCGTTGAGCGGCAGCGGCGCTTCCGGCGATCCGAACACCATGTCGCCGCCCATGCCGGCGGTCAGGTTCAGGATGACGTCGACTTCTGCCGCGCGGATGCGCTCGGTCACTTCGCGGTAGAGATGTACGTCGCGCCTCGGCCTACCGGTCTCGGGATCGCGCACATGGCAATGCACGATGGCGGCGCCCGCCTTGGCCGCATCGATGGCGGAATCCGCGATCTGCTTGGGCGAGCGCGGCACATGCGGGCTGCGGTCCTGCGACCCGCCGGACCCGGTCACGGCACAGGTAATGAAGACCTCACGGTTCATCGCAAGCGGCATGGAACTCTCCTCCGAAAGAAATAGACCTCAACAATGCCCGACTTGCCGGAAACTGTTTTGCGTTTTACGAAGCTTCCATGACGAAAAGCGAAAAACCAACGATCTTTCGCGCCGAGCGCTCGCCGCTTAGGGTGACGCTGCTGGTATTTTCCGGTTCGTCGATCATGTGCGTCGCATCCGCCGTCGATCCACTGCGCGCGGCCAACCGCATCTCCGGCGAGACCCTGTTCGATTTCAAGCTGGTCTCGGTGACCGGCGAGGCTCCAGTCACCACTTGCGGCCTGCCGGTGGCGGTCGGCGGCCGCTTCGATGCGGGCGAGTCGACCGACGTTCTTGTCGTCGTCGCCGGCTTCGGCACCCAGAACTATGCAACCTCGGCTCTGTTGTCCGGCCTGCGCCGGGCTGCACGGACAGCACGCGCTTGCGGCGGTGTCGAAGCCGGCACCTGGCTGGTGGCGCGCGCCGGCCTGCTGGAAGGACGCAGCGCCACCACCCACTGGGAAGACATGGAGGATTTTTCCTCGGCCTTTCCCGGCGTCGACGTGCGTCCGGACCGTTATGTCATCGACGGGCCGGTGTTCACCTCGGGCGGCGCGTCGCCGACCTTCGACCTGATGCTGCATCTCATCCGCACGAGGCTCGGCATGGCCGTCGCGCTCGATGTCGCCAGCGTCTTCATCTACGACCAGGCGCGCGCCGCCACCGACGCACAGCCGCTGGTCTCGCTCGGCCGGCTCGATGGCTACGATCCGCGGCTGGCGCAAGCGATCCGGCTGATGGAAGCGCATGTCGACCAGCCGCTGACCATTGAAGCGGTGGCCAAGCGCGCCGGCGTGACGGCACGGACGCTGGAGAGCATCTTTCGCAAATCGATCGGCGAGACACCGGGCGCCTATTATCTCAGGCTGCGCCTGGGCGCCGCGCGCCGGCTGGTAGTCGATACAAGGATCGCCATGGCCGATATTGCCGGGCGGACCGGATTCTCATCCGCCGCGGGGTTTTCAAGAGCGTTTTCAAGGGCTTTCGGCGAAGCGCCGGTCAGGCTGCGCCGGGGCTGACTATGATAGAATCAGGCAGCGTTCTGACGGTCGCTGCCGCCGTCGATCTGCGAGCGCATTTGCTTGGCAAGATGGGTCTCGAAACGGCTGGCCACAGCGCGATCCCATTCGTTCGAGCGGCGCGTGCCGTCCTTCGGATGCGGCATTGCCATCAGCCGGTCGATGATCGATCCAGCCTCGCCAGGTGAGAGCAGGGCGTCGATTTCACGTTCGTTCTGCATATCGGTTCGCCTCCTTCTTCCTCTCCCGCCACGAGCCACTCTTATACGAGATTCGTGACGGCAGTTTGAAGGCAAGAGCGAGGTTATTGAAGGGCGTCGAAGGGCAAAACCATGTCGCTGGACCGGGCCATGCGCAAAGCTGTTCCTGCGCCCAGGCAGGTCAGGTCAACGAGAAATCTATTGTTGGATTGCGCAATTCCCAAGGCAAAGCGCTGTACGCTTTTCCCGGGGAAACCGTTACCCACTTTTCCTGGAATTGCTCAAAGCCGCTTTTCGAACAGCACCGTGGTGAAGCCACTGTCCCATTCGTCATCGGGATAGCGGCTTTTCTCGATATAGCCGACCGCTTTGTAGAGTGCTTGTGCGGGCAGGTTGAACGTGTCGGTCTCCAGCCGCGCCTGCGCCAATCCGGCCGCACTGACCGCCTGTTCGGCATGGGAAAGCAGCTTGCGGCCGACACCTTGGCCTTGACGGGATGCCATCACGTGCAGGGCCTCGATGAAATCCGCGCGCCAATGGATCAAGCCGGCGACCTCGCCATCGATCTCGGCAACGGCGAATTCAGGCCAGCTCTGGTCGACATAGCGCCCGCCAATATCCGTCTCGACATAGCGTTGCGCGGCTGCTTCGGTGATGTTCGGCAGCCAGGTGCCTTCGAAGGTTTCCTGCAGCACCTGCTTCAGCGCCGGAATATCGCTCGCCTGCGCCGGGCGCACAATGATTCGATCCTCTGCCATTTCCGTCTCCTGCCAATGCATGTCGCCCAAAGTGCACAGCGATTTGGGACGACGACATGCCGCCGCACGGGTCCTCTTTCGGTGACACGTGTAGCGTCCTGGTCTCACGCAGGCTGCCGAAGATCTGTGCGATCCTCGGCAGCTTGTCGCGAAGTGGGCTGACTAGCAGATGGCGATGGCGGCGGCTTTCAGCCAGTGGCGCCGGATGTCGGTCCAAAGATGAAGCGGCGCTCGCCCTACACGTAGCGGTTGACGATGTTTTCCAGCAGTTCCTGGCGGCCGGACCTCGGCTGCGGCTCGATCTTCTTCTTGACGACACGCTCGGCGATATCCTCAAGCGTGCGCTTGCCGGCAAGCATCGCCTTGCCCTCGGCCGTGTTCCAGCCGGCATAGCGTTCGGCCAGCGGCGCCGACAGTGCCTTGTCCTCGACCATGCGCGCCGCAGCTTTCAGGCCGCGAGCGCAAGAGTCCATGCCGCCGATATGGCCGATCAGCAGGTCCTGCGGATCGAGCGACTGGCGGCGCAGCTTGGCGTCGAAATTGGTGCCGCCGGTCTTGAAGCCGCCAGCCTGCAGGACTTGGTAGTAGGCCAGTGCCATTTCCGGCACGTTGTTGGGGAACTGGTCGGTGTCCCAGCCCGACTGGTAGTCGTTGCGATTCATATCGATCGAACCGAAAATGCCGAGCGCATTGGCCAGAGCCAGTTCGTGCTCGAAAGAATGGCCGGCCAGGATGGCGTGGCCCTGCTCGATATTGACCTTGACCTCCTTCTCCAGCCCGAAGCGCTTGAGGAAGCCGTAGACCGTGGCGACATCGTAATCGTACTGATGCTTGGTTGGCTCCTGCGGCTTCGGCTCGATCAGGATCGTGCCCTTGAAGCCGATCTTGTGCTTGTAGTCGACGACCATGCTGAGGAACCGGCCGGCCTGTTCCTGCTCGCGCGCAAGGTCGGTGTTGAGCAGGGTCTCATAGCCTTCGCGCCCGCCCCACAGCACGTAGTTTTCGCCCTTCAGCCGCTTGGTGACGTCGATACAGCTTTTTACCGTCGCCGCCGCGTAGGCAAAGACATCCGGATCGGGATTGGTGGCCGCGCCCGACATGAAGCGGCGGTTGGAGAACAGATTGGCGGTGCCCCAAAGCAGCTTGACGCCGGTCTGCTTCATCTTGCCCGCGAAGTAGTCGGCGATCTCATCGAGGCGCGCCGCACTCTCGGAAAAATCCTTGCCTTCCGGCCGTACATCGGCGTCGTGGAAGCAGAAGTAGGGCGCGCCGAGCAACGAGAACATCTCGAAGGCGACGTCTGCTTTCAGTTTTGCCAGCTCCATCGTGTCGGTGCCGCCGGCCTTGGGAAACCACGGCCGGTCGAAAGTCTGGCCGCCGAACGGATCGCCACCCGGCCAGGCAAAGGAGTGCCAGTAGGCAACGGCGAAGCGCAGATGATCTTCCAGCCGCTTGCCGGCGACGACCTCATCGGGATTGTAGAACCTATAGGCC
>NZ_RZQA01000305.1:0-6708 GCF_004022915.1 Mesorhizobium sp. M7A.F.Ca.US.006.04.2.1 | reverse complement strand
CTCCTGCGGCAGTTGCTGCATCAACTGGACGAAGCCCTGACCTTCCTCGTGGCCGAGCAAATTGGAGGTCGGCACGCGCATGTCGTTGAAGAACAGCTCCGACGTGTCGTTGGCCTTGAGCCCGATCTTGTCGAGGTTACGGCCGCGCTGGAAACCTTCGACCTCGTCGGTCTCGACGACGATCAGCGAGGTGCCCTTGGCGCCCTTCTCCGGATCGGTCTTGGTGACGACGATGATGAAGTTCGCAAGCTGGCCGTTGGTGATGAAGGTCTTGGAACCATTGATCTTGTAGTGGTTGCCATCCTTCTGCGCCCGCGTCTTGACGCCCTGCAGATCGGAGCCGGCGCCGGGCTCGGTCATGGCGATGGCGCCGATCAGCTCGCCGGTCGCCAGCTTCGGCAGCCATTTCTTTTTCTGCTCCTCGGAGCCGTAGTGGAGGATATAAGGGGCGACGATCGAATTGTGCAGGCCGATGCCGAACCCGTCGACGCCGACATGGCCAATGGCCTCGATGATGGCGCTCTCATGCGCGAAGGTGCCGCCGGAGCCGCCATATTCCTCCGGCATAGAAGCGCAGAGCAGGCCGGCGGAACCTGCCTTCAGCCAGCTTTCGCGATCGACCATCTCGTTCTTCTCGAACTCGTCGTAGCGCGGCGCGATCTCCTCCGACATGAAGCGATGCGCCATGTCGTAGAGCATGCCGACCTCGTCCGCCGCCCAGGCGGGCTTCGGCAAAGAGAGCACTTCGGCGGGATTTGTCGCCACGATTTCCTCCGCGTATCGACAGACAGAAAGGCCAGTGAGGTCGAGCTTAGAACGCTTCCGCCAGCAGTGCCATCAATGTGTCGGCGCCGCTCGAAATGCGGGCGAGATGAGCCGATGTCTCCGGCATGATCCGCTCCATGAAGAAGCGCCCCGTCACGACCTTGTTGCCGTAGAAAGATTGCGCGCCATTGGCGTCCGTCTTACCAAGTGCCACCTTGGCCATCTGCGCCCACATATAGCCCAGAGCGACCAGGCCGAAGAGATGCATGTAGTCGGTCGAGGCGGCACCCGCATTGTCGGGCTTGGCCATGCCGTTCTGCACCAGCCACATGGTCGCCGCCTGCAAATCGTTGAGACCTTTCTTCAACGCCTTAGTGAACGGCGCCATCTTCTCGTTAGCGCGGTTCTCCTCGCAGAATTCGCCGACCTCCTTGAAGAAGGCCTGCACGGCGCGGCCGCCATGCAAACCAAGCTTGCGGCCGACGAGGTCGAGCGCCTGGATGCCATTGGCGCCTTCATAGATCATGGCGATGCGGGCATCGCGCACGAACTGGCTCATGCCGTGCTCTTCGATATAACCGTGACCGCCGAACACCTGCTGCGCCATGACGGCGTGGTCGAACCCTTTGTCGGTGAGCACGCCCTTGACCACCGGCGTCATCAGGCCGGTGTAGTCGTCGGCGGCCTGGCGATCCTTGTCATCGCCGGAGCGGTGGGCGATGTCGGACTTGATCGCCGTCCACAGCGCCAGCGCGCGGCCGGCCTCGTTGAAGGCTTTCATGGTCATCAGGCTGCGGCGGATGTCGGGATGGACGATGATTGGATCGGCCTTCTTGTCCGGCGCCTTCGGCCCAGACAATGAGCGGCCCTGCAAACGGTCCTTGGCGTAGCCGACAGCGTTCTGATAGGCGATCTCCGACAGCGACAACCCCTGCAGGCCGACACCGAGGCGCGCCTCGTTCATCATCGTGAACATCGCCTTCAGGCCGCCATTGGGCTCGCCGAGCAGCGTGCCCTCAGCCTCGTCATAGTTCATGACGCAGGTCGAATTGCCGTGGATGCCCATCTTCTCCTCGATCGAGCCGCAGGAGACGGTGTTCCTGTTGCCCGGATTGCCCGACGGGTCGAGCTTGAGCTTCGGCACGATGAACAGCGAGATGCCCTTGACGCCTTCCGGCGCACCCTCGATGCGGGCCAGCACCAGATGGACGATGTTGTCCGACATGTCGTGTTCGCCGGCCGAGATGAAGATCTTCTGGCCTGAAATCTTATAGGTGCCATCGCCGTTCGGCACCGCTTTGGTCCGCAACAGGCCGAGATCCGTGCCGCAATGCGGCTCGGTCAGGTTCATGGTGCCGGTCCAGGCACCCTCGATCATCCTCGGCAACCATGTCGCCTTCTGCTCGTCGGTGCCGTGGGTGATGATTGCCGCGATCGCGCCCTGCGTCAGGCCAGGATACATCATCAAGGACATATTGGCCGAGACCATATATTCGGCGACGGCGGTGTGCACGGCATAGGGCAGGCCCTGGCCGCCGAACTCGACGGGTGCGGCCAATCCCATCCAGCCGCCCTCGCGGTACTGGTCGAAGGCCTCCCTGAAGCCTTTCGGCGTGGTCACCGAGCCATCGTCGTGACGCACACAGCCTTCCATGTCGCCGACACGGTTCAGCGGATGCATGACGTTTTCGGCGAGCTTGGCGCCTTCGGCGAGGATCGCCTCGAGCACATCGGGCGTGGCGTCGGCAAATCCGGGAAGGTTCGAATAACGCTGATAACCCAGAACCTCGTTGAGCACGAACAGCGTATCCTGGACCGGAGCCCTGTATGTCGGCATGCTTTTTCTCCACCCTGCAAACCCGGTCCGAATGCCCCGAAGACAAGCCAGGGCGGCATGCGGACCCATATTGGGAGCGGGATAGCAAAAATTGACGTTTGCGTAAACGTCAATTTTCTCGATGCGACAAGATTCCCCGCCCCCTGGAGCAATGAGCGTAGCGGCGCGACGTTGCGCAAGCCAGCGCCGAAAGGCCATAAGAGTGGGCCAGGACAACGAAAAGCCGCGTGGCAGGCCACGCGGCTAGACAGAACTCGGACAATCAGCAGACGACTTGGTGTCTGGCGCAATTCCTGACGGAATTGCTTCAGCTGGCGGCGCTCGCCTGCGGCGCCGAACGCTCGCTCAGCATCTGGCGCACCGCCGACATCGAGCCGCTGAGCTCGTTGATGGCGTCGTCGATCAGCGCCCGTTGCTTCTGCAGGCGGGCAAGCTGCTTTTCCGACTTGTCCAGCGCAAGCTTGAGCTGCTTGGTGTTTGAACCGGTGGGATCGTAGAGATCCATCATCTGCTTGACGTCGCGCAGCGAGAATCCGACCTTGCGGCCAAGCAGGATCAGCTTGAGGCGGGCCTTGTCGCGGCGCGTGTAGAGACGGGTCGAACCGTCGCGCTGCGGGTTGAGCAGGCCCTTGTCTTCGTAGAAACGCAGCGTGCGCAGCGTCACTCCATATTTCTTCGCCATCTCGCCGATGCGGACGAGGTCCTCGCCGGCTTCGGCAGACATATTGGTATTGGCCGCGGTCTCGCCGGCCGAGATAAGCTTCATGGTCACTGGCTTTCCCCGTCTGGTGGCGTCGCGGTCCTGGACCGTGCGTCGCCTGACTGGAAGCGGGGGCCTGCTTCCAGTCGTGGTTTCAACAAACAAATCGCAAACATGCGCTCAATGCGCCTTTTACGTTTACGTCAATTCTATACCGATTGCCGCAGGATGACGCAAGGGCGTTCTGCGCCCCGCCCTTTATGCCGCACCGTCAGGCCGGCAGCCAACATCCTTTCGATTTCTTAAGTTTGGTTAACGCGTTGTTTACCACGTTGGGGGAAATGTGGGCGCGTCGGCTACCCGTGTTTATCCTGTATCGAATTTTTCACGGTTTTTCGGAGCGCGGGCGAGAGCCCGGGAAGCTCGTCTTCCGCCGCGGCATCGCCGCCGGTCGCCTTCGTTCCGATAGGGACCTGGGGGAACTGGCCGCGAGCCAGCCATTCTGAAAGACGGACGCACCGATGAACAGCAAGCGGTCCTATCTCGATACACTCAATGCCGGCAGGCAGCGCAGGCCGCAGACCACGCTCGATCAGTTGAACCAGTCGCTGGAGACACTGGAGCAGCGGCTGGAGCGGACGCGCGAGGATCCGATGGCACGTCCCGAACTCCGCCAACCCGATCCCCGCCAATATGGTGCCGATGCGCGCTACCCCGCCGCCCGGCCCTCTGGCCAGCAGCGCTGGTATGAGGACCCGCAGCCCGCGTCGCGTCCGAAGAGCCCGATGCAGGGAGCCGCCGCTTTCGAGCAGAATTACCAGGCCATTGCCCGCGATATCGATCGCGTGCGCGGCCAGGAGGATGGCGTTGCCATGGTCGGCAAGATCGCCGGCGAATTGCGCGGCATGCGCGAGGAATTGCGCCACCAGATGACCGCAGGCCTGCAGCGGGAATTCGAAGCGCTGCGCAAGGACATCGAGCGGGCCTTCCAGTCAGGCGCAAGGCCCGGTGCTTCGGCCAAGGGCAGTGCTGAACTCGGCCTTGAGTTCGAGCGTCTTTCGGGCGCCATCCAGACCCTGGCCGAGAAGAGCGACGACAGAAGCGTCAACATGCTGCGGCTCGAGCTCGAACAGGTCAAAGCCGCACTCGAAACGCTGGCACGCGAAGAGAGCGTGCAGAAGGTCGACCGCCGCTGGGACGATTTCGATCGCCGCTGGACGGCGTTCGAAGACCGCGTCGACGCCGACCAGCGCAAGCGCTCGGACGACCCGGGCCTGTCTGCTCTCACCGCCCGGCTCGAGCAGATCAGCAATGCCGTCAACAATTTGCCGGAATCGTTGTCGCTGCGCTCGCTGGAGGAGAAGGTGCGCACGCTTGCCGGCGCTGTCGACCATTTCGCCAGCCAGCAAGACAATCGCGGCAGCGACACGCTTGGCATGATCGACGAGCGGCTGGACGAGATTTCCCGCGCCATCGTGGCATCGACGGTCGCCGCGCAAGCCAATTCATTCGACCACGAGGCTTTCGAGCGCATAGAGAGACGGATCGACTCGCTTGCCGGCCAGATCCAGGAAGTGGCGCAGGATCGTCCCGGCAACGCTGTCATGGACCGGTTGATCACGCTGTCGGGCCGGGTCGACGAACTCGCCGGCCGCGCCAATCTGCCGGAGCAGGCGATGGAGCGCCTGGCCAAGCAGATCGCATTCATCGCCGACAAGATCGACCAGGCACCCGCCATGCCTGACGCCGACTACATCTTCCATGGGCTGGAGCAACGCTTCGACGTCCTGTCGAGCATGATGGAACGCCGCCAGGGTGACGCCATCGAGCAGGGCAACATGCTGTTCCGCGATCTCGAGCGCAGGCTGGACGAGGTTGCTGACAGGCTCGACCAGCGCATGCCGCAGGTCGACAGCGTCGGCATCATGGAAGCCATCGATGCCCGCTTTACGGCGCTCGCCAGGCGCCTTGAAACGCGTGTGCCCGATCCCGCGGGCGAAGCGGCGATCCGCGGACTGGAGAGCCGGCTCGAAGACATTTCAAGCCGGCTGGACGCGTCGGCCGCACAGGTCGCCGGCATCGATCCGGCGCTGATCCGCAGCCTGGAAGCACAGGTTGCCGGCCTGTCGGCTCATCTTTCCAAGCCCAGCACCCCGCTGCCGGAATTCGAGGACATCAGCCCGCGTCTCAACGAAATTGAAAAGTCGCTCGCAGGAACCCGCGATTCCATCCTTGGCGCGGCGCGCGAAGCGGCCGAGAACGCAGTGCAATCGCTGGCCGGTTCGAGCGCCAATACGACCGCGGTTTCCGGCCTCGCCCAGGATTTGAAGACGCTTGAAACGCTGACGCGGCGCTCCGACGAACGCAATTCGAGAACGTTCGAGGCCATCCACGATACGTTGCTCAAGATCGTCGACCGGCTGGGTTCGCTCGAACCCGGCGAGCCGGTCGAGGCGATGAGCGAATTGCTGGATGCGGCACCGGCCGAGCCGAGCAACTGGCGCGGCGTGCGCCGACCCAAAATGGCCGTCGACGCGCCGTCGATGGATATCGATCAGCCCCTGCCATTGACTGGGGACATGGCAGATCTCGATGGCCGTGCCGCCGCCATCCTGCGCAATGAGCCGGGTGCACGCGGCGACCTGGGTATGCGTAGCGACCTCGGTATTGGTATTGGCACGCGCACGCCGGCCGAGGCTGCCGCGGCGGCGGCCATGGCCGCGCTCGGTTCGGACACGATCGCCGAGAAAGGCGGACAGGCCGGCGGCCGCAAATCGTTGTTCGGCGGGCTGGCCCGCGCCTTCAAGGGCAAGAAGGAGGCGGATATCCCGCCACTGGCCGGCTCAGCGCCGAGTGCCCCAATACCGAGCGTCGATCTCGACGAGCCGCTCGATCCGAAAATGGCCAACCGGCCGCTGGAGCCCGGCTCCGGCGCACCTGACCTCAATGCCATCATGAAGCGCGTGCGTGACGAGCGCGGCCAGCCGGCCAAGCCCAGCGACACCGATGCCGCGAAATCGGATTTCATCGCCGCTGCCCGGCGCGCGGCGCAGGCCGCGGCCGCCGAGGCCGATGCGCTGAAGCGCCAGTCGACGGTGACCGGACCGGTGAAGGCACTGCGGATCGGCGACCTGCTCAAGGCACGGCGCAAGCCGATCCTGATGGGGACAACCGCGATCCTGCTGGCGCTGGGCGCCCTGCAACTGGGCAAGGCCTTCTTCGCCGATCCGGCCCAGGTGGCGAGCAACGATGTCGTGCCGATCGTCGCCTCGCAGCCGATGCAAACCGCCTCGCTCGATGCCGCGAGCCAGCCAAAGACGGACGCGCAGCCCGCGGCAGTGGAAAGCGCGCCGGACCATGCCGTCAGACAGGCCGAGCCATCCGCACCGGCAACCAAGGACGACAT
>NZ_RZQA01000304.1:0-6713 GCF_004022915.1 Mesorhizobium sp. M7A.F.Ca.US.006.04.2.1 | reverse complement strand
TGCCTGCACTGCTCGAATCGCCGTTCGAGGTGGCGGTCAGGCCCTGTTCGATCGTCGGCCGGATGACGAAGGAGCCCCATTTGACGCCGGTGGCGGCAAACGGATCATCCTCCAGCTTCTTCTTCTGGCCTTCGATGGCGTCCGTACGCTCCGCTCCTGGGTCGAGCTTCTGCCTGTCGGCGCTGTCGATGGTGAGTGCGCGGCGGTTGGCCGTGTCCGCATCGGTCTCTGCAGCATCGGTGGCGTCCGGCGTGGAGGCGGTCGTGGAAGCGGTGATGTCGGAGGTGTCGGCCGTCGATTTCTTCTTCTTTTTCGACTTGTCGGCAGCCCTGTCCTTGGCCTGGTCAGCCGCATTCTGCCTGGCGCTCGATGAGCGGCGGCGAGGCTTGGGCGGCGCCGCCGTGTCGGCGGACGTGTCGTCAGTGGCTGCCGGCGGGTCAAAGAGGCTGCCGGTCGCGGTGGCGTCGCCAGTGTCGGCGTCGTCAGGCACGGCACCGGCGCTGGCCGGCAGATAGGTGCGGGCCGGCGCATTGTCCTGCGCGGCGTTGGCCGGCTGTTGACCCTGCGCTGCCAAGGCCAGCTGTCTCGCCTTGCGCTGCTGGTCGGACAGGATCGCCGATTCCGAAACTTCGCCGCGCAGTTCGGTTTCCTGGGCATGGAGCGCCGTTGGGCGCAGCAAGGCAAACATGCTGGTTGCCAGCAGCAAGGCGCAGACCGCCTTGCCCCCACGTCGCGTCGAATTTTCTGGCTGGACCCCGGACATCGCCACCACTGCTTGCGCGGCGCACGCGCGCCATACTTACCGAACCGTAAATGGGGATGGTTAACGGAGGGTTGAGGCAGCGGCCCGTCAGCTGCCTGAAGCGCTGATTTCCAAAGGGATTCATACTGCGTGCGTTTTCTCGCCTGCCGTCGTCTGAACCACCGCACACGTTCGGGCGATATGCCTGGGCCATTTCCGTTGGACAGCGCGCCGGCAAAGCGCTAATCGCATCAGCCATGCATGCGGGATCCCTGGATAAGAAGCCTTTGGACAGGCAAGCCTCGATCGCTTCGGCGCTGAGGACGGTGGCGACAGAACAGGCTGGTGTCGCAGCCCTCGCCGAGGCGCTGGAGAATGGGCTGGCCGCGCCTTTCGCCCAGGCGGTCGAGATGATCTCGGGGATTGAAGGCCGGCTCATCGTCACCGGCGTCGGCAAAAGCGGCCATATCGGTTCGAAGATCGCGGCGACGCTGGCCTCGACCGGCACGCCGGCTTTCTTTGTCCATCCCGCCGAAGCCAACCACGGCGATCTCGGCATGATCGCCAGGGACGACGCCATCATCGCCATGTCGAGGTCGGGCGAAAGCAAGGAACTCATGGGCATCGTCGCCTATTCCAGGCGCTTTTCCATTCCGCTGATCGCCATCACCGCCGGAGAGACATCGGCGCTGGCGCGGGCGGCGGACGTGGTGCTGCTTTTGCCGCGCGCTCCGGAGGCCTGTCCGCACGGCCTGGCGCCAACGACATCGACGCTGCTGCAACTGGTGATGGGCGACGCGCTGGCGATCGCGCTGCTCGAAGCACGCGGCTTCACGCCGGACCATTTCCGCACCTTTCACCCGGGCGGCCAGCTCGGCGCCAACCTGACGCAGATCCGCGAGATCATGCATGTCGGCGACAGGCTGCCGCTGGTGGTTGCGGGCACCGGCATGCAGGACGCGATCCTGGAACTGTCGCGCAAAGGGTTTGGCTGCGTCGCGATCACCGATGTCGACGGTGCGCTGGTCGGCATCATCACCGATGGCGACATCCGCCGTCACATCGGCAGCAATCTGCTGGCGATGACGGTGGATCAGGTGATGACAAGAGGTCCGAAGACCGCGACGCCGGACACGCTGGTGGCAACGGCGCTGCAGACGATCAACAATTCAGCCATCACCAGCCTGATGGTGGTGGAGGGCCGGAAACCAGTCGGCCTCATCCACCTGCATGATCTGCTGCGTATCGGCGCCGCCTGAACGTTCAGACCGCCTCGACGGTCAGTTCCAGATCCGTATCGGCCGCACCCGTCACGCGCACTTGCGTGCCGGCCGGCAGGTCAGGGCCGGAGACACGCCACAGTGTGTCGCCCAGCTTGATGCGGCCGCGCCCGTCACGGATCGGTTCGGCAAGTGTCGCCATCCTGCCGACCATTTGCGCGCCGCGCCGGTTGAGCAGCGGCTGATCGGTCGGGTCGTTGCGGCTGCCGACCAGCTTCTTGCCGACATAGGCCGAGACCAGCGACAGCGCCAGGAAGGCGAGGACCTGGACCTGCCATGTCCAGAAGCCGGTGTCCCAGATCAGCAGCGACACAGCGCCGATGATCAGCGCGGCGATGCCGATCCACAGCATGAAGATACCCGGCGCGATGATTTCCATCACCAGCAGGACGAAACCGAGAACCATCCAGTTCCACGGGCCGAGTTCGGAAACGATGCGGTCGATCATTGGTTTCGACCTCAGTTGTCGGTTGGGCGAACGACCGGCGGGCGCGCGGCCTGCCTCTGCGAGCCGGTCGTGCCTTCGCTGCGGAAGACTTCCTTGGCGATCTCGCCAATGCCGCCGAGCGAACCGATCAGCGACGATGCCTCGAAGGGCATCAGCACGATCTTGCTGTTGGTCGCGGTGCCGATCTTGCCCAACGCTTCGGTGTATTTCTGGGCTACGAAGTAGTTCAGCGCCTGCACATCGCCTTTGGAGATCGCTTCCGACACCACCTGGGTGGCGCGGGCCTCCGCCTCGGCCGAACGTTCGCGCGCCTCGGCATCGCGGAAGGCGGCTTCCTTGCGGCCTTCGGCCTCGAGGATCTGCGACTGCTTGAGGCCTTCGGCGGCAAGGATCTGGGCGCGCTTGTTGCGTTCCGCGGTCATCTGCCGGCCCATCGATTCGATGAGGTTGGCCGGCGGGTTGATGTCCTTGATTTCGACGCGGGTGATCTTGATGCCCCACGGGTGGGCCGCTTCATCGACGACGCGCAGCAGGCGCTCGTTGATGGCGTCGCGGTTCGACAGGAGTTCATCGAGATCCATCGAACCCATGACGGTACGGATGTTGGTCATCGTCAAATTGAGGATGGCATTCTGCAGGCCGGAAACCTGGTAAGCGGCCTGCGCGGCGTTGAGGATCTGGAAAAAGGCGATGCCGTCGACACCGACAATGGCGTTGTCGCGAGTGATGATTTCCTGGCTTGGAACGTCGAGCACCTGCTCCATCATGTTCATCTTGGCGCCGATGCGGTCGATGAACGGGTAAATGAAATTGAGACCCGGGCTCAGTGTCTTAGTGTAACGGCCAAAGCGCTCCACCGTATAGTTGTAGCCTTGCGGGATTGTCCTGATGCCTTTGATCAGCAGCACCAATACCAGAAGGGCAAGTGCACCAACCGCAATATCGAAACCACTGAAATCCATTTGGCTCTCCCTCAGACGAAGGCCGCACAAGCCATTCTCGCGCGGCCGACTTCACCAAAGACTTAAGTGTGTTTCAGATGCGTTACAATCAGGTGATGACGGATTGTTTGCGGGTGCGATCAGCGGTTGAAGGCAAACAATCTTGCATCCGTGTCCTCCAGCCCGTTGATCGAAGCCGGGACAATCTCGGAAGCGATCTGCGAGAAGGTGATGCCGTTGCCGCCGTAGCCCATCACCGCATGGATGCGCGGGTGGCGGGGAATGGCACCGATATAGGGCAGGCCGGTGGTTGTGGTGCCGAACGAACCGGTCCAGGCAAAATCGGGCCTGGTGTCGAGATGCGGAAATACCAGGCCGAGCTTCTCGGCGATGCGTGTGCTCTTGTCGGCGATCAGCTCGTCGCGCCGCGCTTCGTCGACAAAATCCTCGTCCTCGCCGCCGCAAATGACCCGGCCGTCGATCGTCGTGCGCATATACAGATACGGCTCCGACGCTTCCCAGATGAACGCTGCGTCCGGCCAGAGCTTTCGCGGTTGCGGGCATGTTGCGATCGCCCATGTCGAGATGATCCGGTGGGCCGCGGCCGGCACGATCTCCACAAGTTCGTAGCCGGTAGCCAGAACAACATGTCGCGCGGTTATGGTCGGGCCATCCCTGGTCGCGACGACAACAGCTTCGGCGCTATCCTCGATCACTGTCGCTTCGACGGGGGCGTAGAAGCGAGCCTTGCGCTGAAGGGATTTCAGCAGCAGCCCAGCCGTCAGCTTACGCGGGTCGAGCGCGATGTTGCCGTGGCTGAGAATGGCGCCTTCGCGGTCGATGCCGAATGTCTCCGCCAGCGGCGCCGGCGTCAGATAGGTCGCGGCGATGCCGGCTAGCCGCCGTGCCTTGGCCTCGTCGCGCAGTTCCGACGGACCAAGTATCGTGCCAGACAGATAGAGCGACGGCGCCCGGCTCAGGCCACAGTTGATGCCGAGTTCGGCGATGCGTCCGGCGAGATTGGAGACGGCGAGCCGCGAGCGCCGCCAGGCCTGCTGCGCCGAGGCTCTGCCGACCATCTTCGAGAGCGTGGAGAGAGGCTGGTCTATTTCGAATGCCACCAGTGCGGTGGTTGCGGCCGTCGAGCCCTTCAGCGGACCGCGCCGGTCGATACAGATCACCCGATGGCCATCGGCCGTCAGCGCCTCGGCCATCATGGCGCCGCTGATGCCCATGCCGACGACCAGCACATCTGCCTTGACGTCCCGGATCAGGCCGTCCGTCGGCACCGCAGGCGCGCTATAGGCTGACCAGACGGGCTGGCCAGTTCTGAGGTCGAGTTTGCGGGACATCGCATTCTCCGGCGGCGCGCCTTAACGCCCCGGAGCTTGTGTTGTTCCGGAGTTAGAGCGGCGAGCCGCTCTAACTCCGGTTGACGAAATTCCCAAGGGAAAGCGCTATCGCTTTTCCCGGGAAAACCGTTTCACACTTTTCCTGGAATTTCTCCTAGACCCAGCCAGACAGTTCGCGCCGCACCATCGCCTCGATCACCGCCATCCCCTCCGCGCTGTCGTTGAGGCAAGGGATATGGGCGAAATTCTTGCCGCCGGCATGGTGGAAGGTTTCGGCCGCCTCGCGGCCGATCTCATCCAGCGTCTCGATGCAGTCGACGGAAAAGCCGGGATTGACGACGGCGATCGACTTGACGCCGTCCTGTGCGAGTTTCTCCACCGTCTTGTCGGTATAGGGTTGCAGCCATTCCTGCGCGCCGAAGCGCGACTGGAAGGTGATGATCAGTTTCTTGTCATCCCAGCCGAGCCGTTCGCGCAACAGCCGCGTCGTCTTCTGGCAGTGGCAATGATAGGGATCGCCCTTCTCGAAATAGGGTTTTGGAATGCCGTGATAGGAGGTGATGACCACCTCCGGCTCGAAATCCAGCGTCGCCAGATGCCGTTCGATCGAACGCGCCAGCGCCTCGATATAGACCGGCTCGTCATAGTAGGGCGGCACGCTGCGGACGGCCGGCGCGCGGCGCATCTTCATCAGCGCGCGAAACAGCTGGTCGTTGGCTGTTGCCGTGGTCGTCGCCGAATATTGCGGATAGAGCGGAAACGAAAGAATGCGATCGCAGCCCTGGTCGGCCAGACGCTGGGCAATGCTTGCAGTCGAAGGATTGCCGTAGCGCATCGCCCAGTCGACGACGACATCAGGCAGGTCGCGCAGCGCTTCGGCCAGCTTTTCGGCCTGGGCACGGGTGTAGGTGCGCAGCGGCGACTCGTTCTTTTCCCGGTTCCAGATCCGGGCGTAATTGGCGCCGGACTTCTTGGGGCGCGTGGTGAGCACAAGTCCATAGAGGATCGGATACCAGATCGCCCTGTTGAGCTCGATGACGCGCGGATCGGACAGGAATTCACGCAGATACCGCCACATCGGCTTGAAATCGGTGCCATCGGGCGTGCCCAGATTGACCAGCATGACGCCGATCTTGCCCGCCTTGACCGGCGGATGCCCAGCGGGCAACGGGCCGAGCGCTTTTGCGACCTTGGGATCGGCAGGGGTGGGAAGCGTCATAAGGGTTCTCCGGGAGACGCGAACCTAACCATCTTGCGCGCGCATTCAATGCAGCGTCTGGCCGCACCTTAAAGCGGATTGTCCGAATGGATTCAGACGGCCCGCTTTAAGTCTTTGTTTTTATGCATGTCGTTCTCCCAAAACCGAGGTCACTTTTGAGCGACATGCATTAGCCCGAAAACAGGACGCCCGTCCGGTTTTCGGACGGGCGGTGTCATTCAGGCATATAAGCGAGCTATTTCGGCGGGATGGTCAGGGTTGCGCCGACAGGAAGCCGGCGGGGTTCGTAGCCCTTGTTGGCGCCCGAAATGACCTTCCACCTGGCGCCGTCGCCATAGGCTTTCTTGGCCAGATCCCAATAGGTGTCGCCGGCAACGATGACATGGCTGGCTTCCGCTGGCGCGGCCTCAGCAGGCTTTGCCGGCTCGGCCGGTGCCGGCGCGGCTGGTTGCGCTGGCGGGGGAGGTGCTCCTTCCGTCGATATGGCCGGTGGTGTGTTGGCGATATCGCCCGAGTTGGCCGGCAATTCAGGCATTGCCGGTGCCGCTTCGGCAGGCTTGGCGGCTTCAGCCGGTGCGGGCGCCGGGGTGGCCGGGGCTGCTTCGGCTGGCTTGGCCGGATCGCTTGCCGGGGCCGCAGGCGCCGCGGCGACGGTCGCGGCTATTTCGGTGATGCGGCCGTCGAGCTTCGGCGTGTAGGGCCGGTGGGCGCCGAGATAGTCGGCAACCACC